>NZ_JAAVCB010000143.1:0-5943 GCF_014802555.1 Clavibacter sp.
CATTACCGTGGGACATCGAGGCCTCCTGGCGATGGTTGAACTGAACAGCTCCATCAAGCCAGGAGGCCTCTTCACACGCCCCGAAGTGTCACCAACGTCATGGCCGAGTACACCTAGGGCGGGTCAGCCGACGCTCTGGCCGCCGTCCGAGCGGATGCGCTGGCCGTTGATCCAGCCGCCCTCGGCCGACAGCAGGAAGCTCACGAGGGCCGCCGCGTCGCGCGGCTCGGCGAGGCGTCCGCGCGGCGTCGTCTCCTCCAGGTGCGCGCGGATCTCCGGCGTGAACCAGCCGGTGTCGGTGGGGCCGGGATCCACGAGGTTGGCGGTGATGCGCACGTCCTCGAGCTCGCGCGCCGAGGCGATCACGATGCGGTCGAGCGCGGCCTTCGACGCGCCGTACGGCACGTTGCCCACGACGTGATCGCTCGTGAGGGCCACGATCCGCCCGGCTCCGGGCACTGCGCGGTAGCGGCGCGCGAAGCCCTGGATGAGCTGCAGCGACGCGCGCACGTTCACCGCGAGGTGCCGGTCGAGGACCTCCACGGTGGTGTCCAGCAGCGGGCTGTCGACGGACTCGCAGTGCGCGAGCACGAGAGCGGTGATCGGGCCGAGCTCCCGCTCGGCGCCCTCGAGGAGCCTCTCGGCGGCGTCCGTGTCCAGCAGGTCGGCCTCCATCGCCTGCACGCGGCCGCCCGCGCGCACCACGGCCTCGGCGACCCGGGCGGGATCCTCGGGCTGGCGGCCCCACGGCATCCGCTCGTCGTAGCCGGACCAGTAGGCGAACGCCACGTCCCAGCCGTCGAGCGCCAGGCTCTCCGCGACGGCCGCCCCGATGCCCGAGACGCCGCCGACGCCCGTGACGAGCGCGACCGGACGCGGATCCGCGGCAGGTCCGGACGCGGGATCGCTCACGAGCCGATCTCCTGGTATGCCGCGAACAGCAGCGCCTCCTCGGGCCCGTTGAGCACGCTCGCACGGCCGACGCCGTCGAGCACGATGAAGCGCATCATGTCGCCGCGGGCCTTCTTGTCGCGCTTCATGCTCGCGACGAGCGTGGGCCAGCGGCCGACGGGGTAGCTGGTCGGCAGGTCGAGCGAGTCGAGGATCCGCCGGTGCCGGTCGACGGCCTCGTCGGACAGCGAGCGGGTGAGGCGCGAGAGCTCGGCCGCGAAGACCATGCCCACCGCGACGGCCGCGCCGTGCCGCCAGCGGTAGCGCTCGGCGTGCTCGATGGCGTGGCCGAGCGTGTGCCCGTAGTTGAGGATCTCGCGACGGCCCTTCTCCGTGAAGTCCTCCCCCACGACCTCGGCCTTCATCGCGATGGACAGCTCGACGACCCGGCGGAACTCCGGGCTGGTGGGGTCCGTGACGCGCGCGACGTCGCGCTCGATGATGTCGAGGATCTCGGGCACCGCGATGAAGCCGGCCTTCACGATCTCGGCGAAGCCCGTGACGATCTCGTTCCGCGGCAGGGTCGCGAGCAGGTCGAGGTCGACGATCACGGCGGTCGGCGCGTAGAAGGCGCCGACGAGGTTCTTGCCCTCGGACGTGTTGATGCCGGTCTTGCCGCCCACGGCGGCGTCGACCATGGCGAGCACCGTCGTCGGGATCTGGATGAGCATGACGCCGCGCAGCCACGTCGCCGCGACGAATCCGCCGAGGTCGGTCGTGGCGCCGCCACCGAGCGTGATGACGGCGTCCGAGCGCGTGAAGTCGGTGGTGCCCATGATCTTCCAGCAGAACGCGGCGACCTCGACGCGCTTGGCACCCTCCGCGTCGGGCACCTCCGCGAGGTACACCTCCACGTCGCCCTGCAGCCGCTCGCGCAGCCGCGATGCCTCCTCTGCGAGGGCGGGCGCGTGCACGATGAGCACCTTGCGCACGCGCGGGCCGAGCAGCGCGCCCACGCCCTGGACGAGGCCGCGACCCACGGTGACGTCGTAGCCGGGCGTGCCGGAGACGCGGATCACGGTGGGCGCGTCGGGCTCGGCGGCGGCACGGTCCACGGAGTCGGGTGCGGGGGCGTTCTGGTCGGTCATGGCTGCCTCTCCCGGGCGAAGCGCTCGATCTCGCCGGCGATGCGCGGGAGCGGGCGGTCGGAGGTGTCGATGGTCAGGTCGGCGAGCGAGCGGTAGAGCTCCTCGCGGTCGGCGACGATGCGCCGCCAGCTGTCGAGGCCGTCGACGAGCGGGCGGTCGTCACCGCGGATCCGCGCGCGCACGGCGTGCTCGCTCACGGTGAGGAGCACGACGCGGCAGGCCTCCAGGTCGGCGCGCGTCGCGGGGTCGAGGACGGCTCCCCCGCCAAGCGAGACGACGCCGTCGTCCGCGAGGGCGGTCGCGACCGCGGCGCGCTCGAGCTCCCGGAACCTCGGCTCGCCGTGCTCGCGGAAGATGTCGGCGATGGATCCGTGCGCCTGGACGATCACGCGGTCCGTGTCGGTGAACGGCAGTCCCAGCGCCTTCGCCACGCGGCGGCCGACCGTGGTCTTGCCCGCGCCGGGCGGGCCGATCAGGACGACCGGCACGCTCAGGCCTCGGGCGGTGCGGGCGGCGCGGCGTCCGCCTCGTCCACGAGGTCGGCGCCCGTGCGGCGTCCCTCGGGGATCGCGTCGAGGTAGCCGCGGAGGTTCCGCAGGGTCTCGCCCACGGAGTCGCCGCCGAACTTCTCCAGCACGGCGTCGGCGAGCGTCAGCGCGACCATGGCCTCGGCGACGACGCCCGCGGCGGGCACGGCGCACACGTCGGAGCGCTGGTGGTTCGCGGGGGCCGCGCCGCCGGTGGCGGTGTCGATGGTGCGGAGGGCGCGCGGCACCGTGGCGATGGGCTTCATGCCCGCCCGGACGCGGAGGACCGAGCCCGTCGACATGCCGCCCTCGGTGCCGCCGGCGCGGTCGGTGGACCGGCCGATGCCGGCGGCCGTGGAGAACAGCTCGTCGTGCGCCTCGGATCCGCGGCGCGTGGTGGTCAGGAAGCCGTCGCCGACCTCCACGCCCTTGATCGCCTGGATGCCCATGAGCGCGCCCGCGAGCTTCGAGTCGAGCCGGCGGTCCCAGTGCACGTGCGAGCCGAGGCCCGGCGGCAGGTCGTAGGCGAGGACCTCGACGACGCCGCCCACCGTGTCGCCGCTGGACTTCGTGTCGTCGACCTCGGCGACCATGCGGGCGCTGGTCTCGGGGTGGAAGCAGCGCAGCGGATCCGCGTCCAGCGCGTCGACGTCGGCGGGCGTCGGCAGGGGCGCGCCCTCGGGCACGCGGACGGGGCCGATGGCGAGCGTGTGGCTGACGAGCGTGATCCCGAGCTCGGCGAGGAACGCGCGCGCGACGGCGCCGAGGGCGACGCGGGCCGCGGTCTCGCGGGCGCTCGCGCGCTCGAGCACGGGACGGGCCTCGTCGAAGTCGTACTTCTGCATGCCCACGAGGTCGGCGTGGCCGGGGCGGGGACGCGTGAGGGCGGCGGCGCGCGCGCCCTGCAGCTTCTCCGCATCCACCGGCTCGGGGCTCATGATGTCGACCCACTTGGGCCACTCCGTGTTGCCGATGCGCACCGCGATGGGGCTGCCGAGCGTCCGCCCGTGGACGACGCCGGTGGAGAGGCTCAGCTCGTCCTGCTCGAACGCCATGCGCGCGCCGCGGCCGTAGCCGAGCTTGCGACGGGCGAGGTCGGCGCGGATGCCGTCGAGGCTGACGGGCACGCCCGCGGGCAGGCCCTCCAGGACGGCGATGAGTTCGGGGCCGTGGGATTCCCCGGCGGTGAGCCAACGCAGCATGCCCCCATCCTCCCACAGCGGCAGGGACGGACCCACGGCCGGGCCCAGGTCCACGGCCTCCCGCAGCTGCCGGGACGGACCCACGGGTCAGGCGCCGGTCCAGGCCCGATCCGGATCGCGGCCGACGCTCGAGAGCATCGCCGCCAGCACGCGCTCCTCGTCGGGCAGCGGCAGGTCCGCGTCCCCGGCGACGAACAGGCGCACCTGGTCGAGAGCCTGGTGCACGAGCATGTCGATCCCCGGCACGACCCAGCCGCCCGCGTGCTCCCACCCGGCGGCAATGCCGGTCGGCCACGGGGCGTAGGTGACGTCGAGAAGCACGGTCGCCTCGGGCAGGCCGCCGGGCAGCGGCACGGCGGCGGCCGCGTCGCCGGGCAGGGTGCTGATCACGGTGTCGGCCTCGCGGAGCGCGGCGTCCGCGTCGTCGAGCGGCGCGGTGCGGAGCGCGACGCCCAGCTCGTCGGCCAGCGGCGCGAGCTCCCGTCCCTGCTCCGGCCGACGGGCGGCGACGACGACCTCGCGCGCGCCCATGCGGGCGAGCGCGACGACCGCCGAACGTGCGGTGGATCCGGCGCCGAGCACCACGGCCCGCTGCGACCGCTCGACGCCGGCCACGTCGAGAGCGCGGACGATCCCGGCGACGTCCGTGTTCGCGCCGCGTCGCACGATCGCGCCCGCGGGCTCGCGCTCGAGCAGCAGCGTGTTGGCCGCGCCGGCGAGGCGAGCCGTGTCGTCCAGCCGGTCGAGGAGCGGCACCACGTCGCGCTTGAGCGGCATCGTGAGCGACAGGCCGCGCCAGCCGGATCCGAGACCGTCGACGAACGCGGGGAGCTGGGCTCCCGTGCACTCGACGGCCTCGTACGACCAGCCGAGACCGAGCACGCCGTACGCCGCGGCGTGCAGACGCGGCGACAGCGAGTGCGCGATGGGGCTGCCGAGGACCGCCAGCCGCACGGCCGGCGTCCGCGGATCAGCCATTGCCCGGGTTGTCCTTCATGAACTGCTGCCACTGCGCGACGGCCTTCTGGTGCTCCTCGTACGTCTCGGAGAAGACGGTGTCGCCCGTGATCGTGTTGACGGTGACGAAGTAGAGCCACGGGCCGTCCGCGGGCGCGAGGGCCGCCTTGATCGCGAGGTCGCCCGGGTTCGAGATGGGCCCGACCGGGAGCCCCGGGTGCACGTAGGTGTTCCAGGGGTTGTCGTCGGCGCGCTCCGCGTCGGTCGTCGTGACGCGTCCCACCGACTGCGCCCCGTAGGCGACGGTCGCGTCCGACTGCAGCGGCATGCCGATCGCGATGCGGTTCTGGAACACCCGCGACACCTTGTAGAAGTCGCCCTCGAAGCGCGCCTCCTTCTGGATGAGCGCGGCGAGCGTGAGCACGCGGTGCCGGTCCGCGACGGGCACGCCGGCCTGGTCGAGCGCCTCGAAGGTGCGGCTCACCATCGCCTTGACCATGTCGGTCGCGGAGGTGCCGGGCGGGAAGTCGTAGGTGGCCGGAAAGAGGTAGCCCTCGATGTTCGGCGCCTCGGAGGGGATGCCGAGCGCGGCGCGATCCGCGGCCGCGGCCTCGAGGTCGGCGACGGGCGTGCCGGTGCCCTCCGCGATGAGCTCGAACGCCTGCGCGGCGGTCTGGCCCTCGGGGATGGTGACCTTGGCCTGGCTCTGGCTCGAGGGATCCTGCAGCATCGCGAGCGCGGACGCCGCGCTCATCTGCTTCCGCAGGATGTAGGTCCCCGGCTGGAACACGACCTCGCCGCCCGAGGCGACGACGGCCTGGTAGAACGCCTTCGACGTCTTCACGACGTCCTGCGACGCGAGCGTGTCGCCGATGGTGCTGCCCGTGTCGCCCGTCTTGACGACCACCTGCACCTCGCCGGACCCGTCGCCGTCATAGTCGGTGGGCTCGGCGGGCGTGAGCAGCGCCGACACCACCGGGCCGAACAGCGACGTGGCGATGACCGCGGCACCGCCGAACAGCACGACGAGGAGGACCAGGACGTACGGCCACTTGGGGTGGCGCCGCTTCGGCTTCGGGGCGACGGGCGCCGCCGCTCGGGGCGGTGCGCCGCGTCCGCCGCCCGCCGTCTCGCGGGTCGGGCTCAGCGGGGTCGCGGTGGTGCGCGCGGTGCCCGCGGACGATCCGGCGGATGCCCAGCCGGAGGTGGAGGCGGCGG
>NZ_JAAVCB010000144.1:0-7441 GCF_014802555.1 Clavibacter sp.
CGCGCCGCGACCTACCCTGCCTGGCTGCATCACTACAACCACCACCGCCCCCACACCGGCATCGGCGGACTCACGCCCGCCGAACGCGTTCACAACCTCACTGGGAACTACACCTAGGCCGCGGATCCACCCGGCGTGGCCGGGCGGGCGAACGGCCCGCCGTGGGCGACGAGCAGGCGCAGCAGCGCCATGACGATGTCGGCGGCGGTGACGACGCATGCCGTCCAGCCGACGGCCGTGGTGAGGCCGGCCGATGCGGGACCCCCGACCTCGGCCGCCGCGAGGACTCCGACGACGAGGACTCCGACGACGACGACGGCCACGGCGTCGACCGCGGAGAAGGGCGGTACGGTCTCGGCCGCGGAGGGGCCGCCGCGCCGGGCCGCGGGAGCCATCCGGTGCAGGCCGTCGCGGATGCGGGAGACGCCGTACGCCGCCTCGGCTGTCTCGAGAGGGAGGAACGTCGCGCCGAAGAGGACGTCGGCGGCGGTGCGTTCGCGGATCCGGCGGAGGGTGCGGATGTGCAGCGGCAGCCGCACCACGACGGGGACGACCCACCACCATGCGGGCTCCAGGATGCCCTGGATCCCCGCGGCCGCCACGTACAGGACCACCAGGGCGAACGACACGAACCGGAGGACGGGCCCGACGCCGATGCGCAGGGACGCCAGGCGCGCGCGACGCCGGTCGCCGACGTCGGCGGACGAGCCGCCGCGCGCCATCCGGGCGACGTGGGCTCCCCACCGGTCGCGTCGCTCGCGCATCATCCCCCACGTGACGGCGGTGTCGACGCGGGCGCGCGCGCCGGGGACCAGGGCCGAGCGGTCGTCGCCGGCGAGGAGGGCGGTGAGCATCCCCTCCGACGAGGCGGTGGCAGAGGCGGACGACCCCGCGTCGTGCGCGGGGAGCTGCAGGAGCGTCGCGGGAGCGAGCGGCACCGGGCCGGAGAGGCCGAGGTCGGTGCCGGTCTCGACGGCGCCCATGACCCAGTGGCGCTGCAGGAGCCGGAGGGCGCCCGCGAGGGGGCCGCGGGATCCGCTCGGCCGGGGATCGAGGCTCGCGGACACCGATGAGGTGCCCGGATCCCGCTCGAGGGCGGCGGTGAGGAGCTCGAGCACGTCGGGTTCCAGCTCGGCGTCGGGCGAGACGAGCAGCACGCGCTCCGCGTCGCCGACCAGCCGGAGCGCGAAGCCGTAGGCCGAGCGGAGCGAGCTCTCGCGCGGGCCGCGGTCGATGACCGTGACCGTCGTGCTGGCGGGACCCGCGCCGGGCACGGCGCGCTCGTGGCGTCCGTTGAAGGTCCGCGCCACGGCGAAGGTGTCGTCGCGGCTGCCCGCGACCACGACCACCACGCGCTCCGGGGGGGATGGTCTGCCCCAGGATCGACGTCAGCGTGGCCGCGATCGTGGATCCGGCGTCGCCCGCCACGACGACCGCGGAGACGGCGTCGCGCGGCGACCGCCCGGAGCGCTCGGGCGGGGGCAGGGGCGTGCTCTGGTCGTCCATGGGCCTCTCGATGACGGCGGGTCTCGGGCGGCGGTCGGCCCCGGACGGACGCGCACTGCCATGTGCAATATTACGGGCCGCCGAGGGGTGCTCGCGCAGCGACCACGCCCCGGTCGCCCGCCGGGCGCCGTCCTAGGCTCGTCCCATGAGCGACGACGACGCCCCCGACCACGGATCCGCGGACCGGGAGGGCGCCGACCAGGCGCACGGCCCGACGATCGTGTGGCTCCGCGACGACCTCCGCGTGGCCGACAACCCGGCGATGCACGCCGCCGTCGAGCGGGGCGAGCCGATCGTGGTGCTGTACGTGCTCGACGAGGAGAGCGCGGGGATCCGCCCGCTCGGCGGCGCCGCCCGCTGGTGGCTGCACATGAGCCTGTCGCGGCTCGGGGAGTCGCTCCGGGGGCTCGGCTCGCCGCTCGTGCTGCGCCGGGGGAAGGCCGCCGACGTCGTCGACGATCTCGTGCGGGAGGTCGGCGCGGGCGCCGTGCTGTGGAACCGACGCTACGGCGGCGCGGAGATCGCGGTCGACACCGCCATCAAGAAGGACCTCGGCGACCGCGGGCTCGACGTCCGCAGCTTCCAGGGATCGCTGCTCGTCGAGCCGTGGACGGTGGTGAACAAGCAGGGCGAGCCCTTCCGCGTGTACACGCCCTTCTGGAAGACCGCGCAGGATCGTGAGGAGCCGCGGAAGCCGTTCCCCGCACCGGACGCGCTCGAGGCACCGCGGAAGGCGCCCCGCTCCGACGACCTCGACGACTGGGGCCTGCTGCCGACGAAGCCCGACTGGGCGGCCGGCCTGCGGGAGGCCTGCGATCCCGGCGAGGCCGCGGGGCTGCAGCGCCTCGAGGACTTCGTCCACCACGAGCTGGAGGACTACGCCGCCCAGCGCGACGAGCCCGCGGCGATGACGACCTCCCGGCTGTCGGCGTACCTGCGCTGGGGCGAGGTGAGCCCGTTCCAGGTGTGGCACCGGGTCCAGCGCACCCGCGGCAAGAAGGTGGGCGGCGACGAGGTCAACGCGACCAAGTTCCTCTCCGAGCTGGGATGGCGCGAGTTCAGCTACCACCTGCTGTACCACCAGCCGGATCTCGCGACCCGCAACTTCGTGCCCCGCTTCGACGCGTTCCCGTGGGACGAGCCGCGCGACGACACCCTCGGCGCGTGGCAGCGCGGCGAGACCGGCGTGCCCCTCGTGGACGCCGGCATGCGCGCGCTCTGGAAGGACGGGCACCTGCACAACCGGGTGCGCATGGTGGTCGCGTCGTTCCTCATCAAGAACCTGCTGATCGACTGGCGCCATGGCGAGCAGTGGTTCTGGGACACGCTCGTCGACGCGGACGCGGCCAACAACGCGGCGAGCTGGCAGTGGGTCGCGGGATCCGGTGCGGACGCCGCCCCGTACTTCCGCGTGTTCAACCCCGTGCTGCAGGGGCAGAAGTTCGACCCGTCTGGCGAGTACATCCGCTCCTACGTGCCCGAGCTCGCGCACGCGCCGCGGGACGTCGTGCACGAGCCGTGGAAGGCGCAGGGCGACCTGGTCGCGAGCGCCGAGGACGACGCCGACGCCTCGGCCGACGGCGGGCTGGCGGCGTACCCGTCGCCCATCGTCGACCTGAAGGAGTCCCGGCAGCGGGCGCTGGCGGCCTACGACGAGATCAAGGACCGGTGACGCGCGGGCCCGCGCGATCGACGCGCGGGCCCGCCGGTCGGATCAGGCGCCGTCGCCCGCGTCGCCTCCGCCGCCGAGGCGCTCGGCACGCTCATGCCGCTCGCGGATCCCGCGGCCGCGCTTCACGTCCTCGCGCTCCGCGGCGGCCTTCTTGTCGCTGACGGCCGTGTCGCGCGGCGGGAGCTGGAGAGTCTCCTCGGCCGCGATGCCGGCCTGGAGCTGGCGTCCACGCTCCAGCTCCGCGTCGAACTCGGCGCCGAACAGGAGGGCCAGGTTCGCGATCCAGAGCCACAGCAGGAACACCACGACGCCGGCGAGCGCGCCGTAGCTCTTCGCGTAGCTGGAGAACTCCGTGACGTAGAAGGCGAAGGCGACCGAGGCGATGACCAGCACGACGAGCGCGATGGCCGCGCCCATGCTCATCCAGCGGAACTTCGGCTGCTTCGCGTTCGGGGTCGCGTAGTAGAGGATCGCGATGAGCAGCACGATCGCGAACGCGAGCACCGGCCACTTGGCGATGGACCACACGATCTGCACGGTCTGGCCGAGGCCGAGCGCCTCGCCGATGGCGTCGGTGACCGGGCCGGAGATCGCGATGATGAGCGCGCACACGAGCAGCAGCACGATCCCGATCACCGTCACGGCGAGCTGGGTGGGCTTGAGCTTCCAGAACGGGCGGCCCTCGGGGATCTCGTAGATCCGGTTCATCGCGCGGCTGAACGCACCGACGTAGCCGGAGGCCGACCAGATCGCGAGCACGATGCCGGAGACGAGCGCGAAGCCGGCGGCGGGCGACTCGACGAAGCCCGTGAGGATCGGCTCGATGAGCGCCAGGGCGTCGGCGGGCGCGAAGCCGCGCAGCAGGTCCAGCACCGCCGACACCGTCGACTCGCCCTGCCCGAACACGCCGAGCAGCGAGATGATCGCGATGAGCGCCGGGAACAGCGACAGCACCGCGTAGTACGTGAGCGACGCCGCGATGTCGGTGCACTGGTCGGTGCCGAACTCGCGCATGGTCTTCCGGAGGACGTACTTCCAGGAGGGCTTCTCGATCTCCGTCGGGGAGTCGGGCTTGCGCGCGTCGTCCTCGTCGGGACGGTCCTCGATGGTGCCGGCCGTGTCTCGTCGTGCCACTGGTGCCTCCGTGGGTGTGCTCGGGGTCGGGTCCCCTCCCCCAGCGTGGCCCCCGTCCGGCGGCGCGCCTAGCCCGCACGGATCCGGGGAGGGATCCGCGACGACCGGCGCCCGCCGGGAGCGCCGGCGTCTCGTACACTCGCCGGGGGCCCGCACGGCACGGATCCGGCACCCGCCGGAACATCCACCGGCTCGCGCGCGTTGCCCCCGTGATCGCCCCGGCGATCACCGTGCTCCGCCGACGGGCGCACGGACGCCGCCCGAGCAGAGGAGCACGCATGCTGCGCACCATGATGACCGCGAAGATCCACCGCGCCACGGTGTCGCACGCCGACCTCCACTACGTCGGCTCCGTCACGGTCGACCGCGACCTGCTCGACGCCGCCGACATCCTCGTGGGCGAGCGCGTCAGCATCGTCGACGTCACCAACGGCGCCCGGCTCGACACCTACACGATCGCGGGCGAGCGCGGCAGCGGCGTGCTCGGGATCAACGGCGCGGCCGCCCGCCTCGTGGACGTCGGCGACACCGTGATCCTCATCGCCTACGGCCAGATGACCACCGAGGAGGCCCGCGCGCTCGAGCCCCGCGTAGTGCACGTGGACGCGGCCAACTGCATCCGCGCCGTGGACGCCGACCCCACCGCGCCGCCCGCGCCCGGCCTCGAGCGGCCGCCGCTGGCCGAGCCGGTCTGAACGCTGCCGGGCCGGACCGAGCCGGTCCGAACGGACCCGTGCGAGGATCCGCAACTGTACTGGGTCTCCCAAATGACGGACATACCCACTTCCCCCCAAAACGGGGTACATTCCCGCTCGCGCCGGGGGATCGCCAGGATGCGCGGCTACCGTGGAGGCATCCGGTACGGCTCTTCGGGTGAGCTGTACCGCACCAGCCGGTTCGTCTGCGGGTAACAGACGTTCACGTGCGCAGTCCGGCCCGGGCCTCGAAGGCCCGGGCCGGTCTCATTCCCTCAGGGCCCTCCGTCGGGTCAGCGCCCCTCGGCGCGTCGCCGGCGCCGCTCGTCGCGCTCGGCGTCCGCGGCCGCGGCCTCCTCGGGCGTCGGCGCCGTGCCACCCCGGTGCCGCGGCTGCCACCATGCGCCGCGGCCGTCCACCGGGTACGCGGACTGGAGGTCGTCGACCAGCCCCTGCAGTTCCTCGCGCAGGGCGTCGGTGACCTCGCGTGGATCCGCGTCGGCCGCCACGGGGATCCGCTCGCCCACGCGCAGGTGCACGGGCACCCCGATGCGGTCGCGCATGCGGATGCGGCGGTTCTTGGTGAGGAGCCGGTGCCCGCCCCACACGGCGACGGGCACGATCGGCACGCCGGCCTCGGCCGCCAATCGCGCGGCACCGGTCTTCAGCTCCCGCACGCGGAACGACGCGCTCACGCCCGCCTCCGGGAAGACGCCAATGAGCTCGCCCGCGCGCAGGGCCGCGACGGCGTCCTCGTACGCGGCCGCCCCCGCGGTCATGTCGACGCTGATGTGGCGCATGCGACGCAGGACCCAGCCCACGCCGGGCGTGTCGAACGCGCCCTTCTTCGCCATGAAGCGGATCCGGCGGCGGTTGTGCAGCCATGTCGCCCACTCGACGAGCGCGAACTCGAGATAGCCGAAGTGCGTCATCGCGATGACCGCGCCCCCGGTGTCCGGGATGCGGTCGCGGCCGTCGGCGACGAGGCGGAGGCGGAGGGATCCGAAGAGCGCGCGGCCCAGGACGACAGCGGTCCCGTACACGGGCTCGCGGGTGCGACGGGTCATGGATCGACCCTACGGGGACGGCATGGGCGCCGACCGGGAGCCGATCGTCCGCGGATCGGCGTCGGCTCCCGGTGGTGCAGCCCGCGCGCGGGTCAGCGCCGGCCCCACGGCCGCGCGCGGGTCAGCGCCGGCCCTGTGGCCGCGCGCGGGTCAGCGTCCGCCGCATGACCGAGCGCGGGTCAGCGCCGGCGGCGGGCGGGATCCAGCCAGTAGTTCGAGAAGCCCGTGTCGGCCGGGTTCACGTTGAGGCCGGGCGGCACGATCTCGTCGATGCGGTCGAGCGTCGCGGCGTCGAGCTCGAGGGTGGCCGCGTCGAGCTGCGACTCGAGCTGCTCCATGGTGCGCGGGCCGATGATCGCGCTGGAGACCGCCGGGTGGCGCAGCACGAACGCGAGCGCGAGGTGCACGAGCGGCACGCCGAGCTCGTCGGCGAGGGCGCCCAGCTGGTCGGCCGCCTCGAACTTCGGGTCGGCCGGGTCGTAGCGCGACGGGTCGCGGTCGTTGCGGTGCGTCTTCGGGATCTCCTGGCCCTTGCGGTACTTGCCGGAGAGCCAGCCGCCGGCGAGCGGGCTCCACACGAGCGTGCCCATGCCGTGGCGCTCGGTGGTGGGGAGGAGGTCGGCCTCGACGCCGCGGGTGAGCAGCGAGTACGGCGGCTGCTCCGTGACGAACCGCGCGGTGCCGCGCTCGCGGGCGATCCACTGGGCCTCGACGACCTGGCTCGGCTGGAAGGTGGACGACCCGATGTAGCGCACCTTGCCGGCGCGCACGAGGTCGGTGAGCGCGCCGAGGGTCTCCTCGATGTCCGTGTGCTCGTCCGGCCGGTGCATCTGGTACAGGTCGATGTAGTCGGTGCCGAGGCGGCGCAGCGAGTCCTCGACGGCCCGCACGATCCAGCGGCGGGATCCGCCGCGGTGGTTCGCCTCGGGCTTCATCCCGTTGAAGAACTTGGTCGCGAGCACGAGGTCGTCGCGGCGGCCGGACTGCGCGATAGCCGTGCCGACGATCTCCTCCGACTCGCCGTACGCGTAGATGTCGGCGGTGTCGATGAAGGTGATCCCGGCGTCGATGGCGCGGTGGATCACCCGGATCGACTTCTCGTGGTCGGTCTCGCCCCATGCGCCGAACATCATGGTGCCGAGGCAGAGGCGCGAGACCTCCACGCCGGTGCGTCCGAGGTGGGTGGTGGGCTGGTCGGTGGACTGCTCTGTCATGAGCGCCACGCTACGCGCTGGGCGGAGGAGCGGCCCTAGGTGTACTCGGCCGTGACGTTGGTGACACTTCGGGGCGTGTGAAGAGGCCTCCTGGCTTGATGGAGCTGTTCAGTTCAACCATCGCCAGGAGGCCTCGATGTCCCACGGTAATGC
>NZ_JAAVCB010000145.1:0-6115 GCF_014802555.1 Clavibacter sp.
CACCGGGCCGACGCGCTTGACCCCTTCATCGAGCACTACAACACTGAACGAATCCACTCAAGCCACGGGCTCACGCCCGCGGCCCGAGTGTCACCAACGTCATGACTCAGTACACCTAGCGCCGACGCGAGATCGACCGACGCGCCCTCGGGAGACCGGGGGCGCGTCGTCGCGTCCGGGGGCGGTGCCGCACGGGCGTACCGTGGGGAGGCCCCGTTTCCGCTCCCGGGGAGATCGGACCCCGTGTGACGTCATCGCCCATCCCGCGACCGCCGTCGACCCGGACGCTCGGCCTCGAGGCCGCGATGCGCGCGAGCGTCGGGCTCCTGGTGCCGCTCGTCGTGCTGCTCGCGATCGACCGCCTGGACCTCGCGCTCTACGCGTCGTTCGGGGTGTTCACCGGGCTCTACGGGCGGAACGAGCGCTATCGGCTGCGGCTCGCGAGCGTGGGCGCCGGAGCGGCGATGATGCTCGTCGCGATCTCCACGGGCGTCCTGCTGTCGCTCGCCGACGCGCCGCTCGCGCTCGAGGCCGTCGGCCTCGTGATCGTGCTGGGCGGGGCGTCCCTCGTGTCGACGGCGATGAGCCTCGTGCCCCCGCATCCGCTGTTCCCCGTGTTCGGCCTCGTCGTGTGCGCGGCCGTGCCGGTGGATCCCTCGCAGGCGCGCGACGCGCTGCTGACCGCGGTGGCCGCGATCCTCTTCTCCGCCGGCGTCTGCATGTCCGGCTGGCTGCTCCGCCGCTGGGCGCCCGACACGCAGGCGCACCGCTTCCGTGCGCTGCCGCGGATCCCCGTGCGCGACGCCGCCGTGCACCGGGACCCCGCCGCGTGGACGGCCGTGGTCGCGAACGTCGTCGGCGCTCTGGTGGCGGGCGCGATCGCGGTGGCGCTCGGGCTCGGGCACCACTACTGGGCCGTCGTGACGCTCGTCGCCGTGCTGCCGGTGGTGCGCGGGCCGCTGTCGTTCACGCGCGTGGCGCACCGCGTGCTCGGGACGCTCGCCGGATCGGTGGTGGCCGCGGGAATCCTCGCGCTGCACCTGCCCGCGCCGGCCGTGATCGCCGTCGCCGTCGCCTGCCAGTTCGCCGCGGAGATCGCGGTCGGCAGGCACTACGGGCTGGCGCTCGTCTTCATCACGCCGCTCGCGCTCGTGATGGGCGGCCTCGGCCGGCCTCTGCCGGTGCTGCCGCTCGTCGCCGACCGCGTGGTCGACACGGGGGTGGGCGCGGCGGTCGGCGTGGTCGTGATCCTCGTGCTGCGGGCGCTCGCGGCCCGGCGTCGGCGGCGGGCGGGAGCCGCATCCGGGGGCACCGCCACGGCTTAGGGGAGGACCGTGGTGCTCCAGCCGTAGAGACGGCCGTTCGCGCCGAACACGTTCCAGCCGTCGGCGCAGGTGACGGTGGCCGGGTCGATCTCCGGTGGCCACCAGGTGTCCTCGATGGTGGGCATCTGGAGGTCGGTGCAGCCGCCGGGGGCGGGCGCGGCCTGGCCCGTCTGCACGGCGACGATGCTGCCGGCCTTCGCCTCGGACTTGGTGCGGATGAGGGTGCCGTCCGCGGGGATCCACGTCGGCATCGCCGTGGCGAGCGCGGTCTGGGCGTCCGCCGTGGTCGCGTAGATCTCCGTGGTGGGCGACGTGAACTGCGCGCTGGCCCCGCATCCGGACAGGAGCGCCGCGCTCGCGACGGCGGTCAGGACGGTGAGGGTCGGTCGATGCATCCCCCTAGTGTGCCTCGTCAGCGACGACGGCGGATCCGGATGGGCCCCTTGGCGGTGGAGGGATCGACGACCGACCCCTTCTGGGTGATCTCCACCTCGCCGGCCTCGACCAGCCGCCGGGCCGCGCGCCGGGCCGGCTCCATGAGGTCGCGCCACTCGTCGGGCGACTCCGCGCGGGCGGCCTCCGACGGGCAGATGGTGGCGCCGCCGGCACGGTGCGCGAGGAGGTCGAGGATCCGGCGTTCGAGCCGCTCGTCGACGTCGGTGACGCCGCGGCGACGGCACGCGTCGCTGCAGTAGCGCACCTCGTCCCAGTCGCGCTCCCACTTCTTCCGCCACTCGATGGTGCGGCCGCACGAGGCGCAGGTCTTGGGCGCGGGGACGCTGTCCCTCGTGCTCGATGCCCGGTGCGCCATCCCTCCAGCATGCTCCGCGGACAGGGGAGTCGGCTGGATGCGGTGACGGACCACTGAAAACCGGTCGCGAGCGGGGATTTCCCGACGGCGGGTGCGATACTTCCCCCACGGGGCGGGTCCCGGTGCGGGCGATCAGCGGTCCGAGCGACCGCCGCACCCGCGGCCCGCATCGCACAAGGAGCACCCCCTGCATCTCCTCTCCGTCTTCAGCCTCCGCAACCGGGCGCTGATCGCGCTCATCACGGTCGTCATCGGGGTGTTCGGCGGCATCGCGCTGACGACGCTCAAGCAGGAGCTCATCCCGTCGGTGTCGTTCCCGCAGCTCGCGGTCGTCACGGCCTACCCGGGCGCATCGCCCGCGGTCGTCGACTCCGACGTGTCGACGCCCATCGAGCGCGCGATCCAGGCGGTGCCGGGGCTCGAGTCCTCCACCGCGACCTCGCGCACCGACTCGTCCGTCATCTCGGCGTCCTTCACGTACGGCACCGACCTGGCGACGGCCGAGCAGAAGATCGACCAGGCCATCAACCGGATCCGCACGACGCTGCCGGACGGCATCGACCCGGTGGTGATCGCGGGCAGCATCGACGACCTGCCGGTGATCCAGATCGCCGTCACGAGCGACCTCAGCCCGCAGGACCTGACGGCCGCGCTCGAGCGCTCGACGCTCGCCGACATCCGCAAGCTCGCCGGCGTGCGCGACGCGAGCCTCCTCGGCACGGTCGGGCAGCGCGTGGTCGTCACGCCCGACCCCGCGAAGGTGCAGGCGGCCGGCCTCACGAACCAGGCGATCCGCGACGCGCTCGACGCGAACGGCTCGCTCCTGCCCGCGGGATCCGTGACGGAGGACGGCACGACGCTCTCGGTGCAGTCGGGCACGCGCCTCGGATCCACCCAGGACCTCGCGTCGCTGCCGCTCCTGGGCGCGGCGGGCGGGCGCCAGCTCACGATCGGCGACGTCGCCACCGTGGAGCTCGGCCAGGATCCGACCACCGGCATCTCGCGCGTCGACGGCCAGCCGTCGCTCACCATCGCGGTCACCAAGACGCCCGCGGGCAACACGGTCGACGTGTCGCACCTCGTCACCCAGCTGCTGCCGCAGCTGTCGGAGGACCTGGGGAACGACACGAAGTTGACGGTCGTCTTCGACCAGGCGCCGTTCATCGAGCAGTCGATCTCGAGCCTCACCACAGAGGGACTGCTCGGCCTCGTGTTCGCCGTCCTCGTGATCCTCGTGTTCCTGATGTCGATCCGGTCGACGATCGTGACCGCGATCTCCATCCCGGCGTCCGTGCTCATCACCTTCATCGGGATGCTGGCCTCCGGCTACACGCTCAACATCATCACGCTCGGCGCGCTCACGATCGCGGTCGGGCGCGTGGTGGATGACTCCATCGTGGTGATCGAGAACATCAAGCGGCACCTCTCCTTCACGCCCGACCGGCTCGACGCGATCCGCGCGGCCGTGCGGGAGGTCGCGGGCGCGGTGACGGCGTCCACCGCCACGACGGTCGCGGTGTTCCTGCCGATCGCGCTCGTGGGCGACATCACGGGCGAGCTGTTCCGGCCGTTCGCGCTGACCGTGACCATCGCGCTCGCCGCGTCGCTGTTCGTCTCGCTGACGATCGTGCCGGTGCTCGCGTACTGGTTCCTGCGGCCGGAGGGGGAGTCGCGGCGGGCGCGCAGGAAGGCCGCCGCCGCCGCGACCGCCGAGACCGCGCGCACGGGGGCGCACGCCGCCGTCCGCGGTGGGGTCGACGACCGGGGGCGCGCCGGTCGGCGGGCCCGCGGATCCCACGCCGCGAACGGCTAGGCCGACGGCCAGGCCGAGGGGATCGGCAAGCCGACCCGCCTCCAGCGCGGCTACCTGCCGATCCTCGCGTGGACGCTCAAGCACTCCGCGGTCACGCTGATCCTCGCGATCCTCGTGCTCGGCGGCACGGTCGCGCTCATCCCGAGCATGAAGACGAACTTCCTCGGCGACAGCGGGCAGAACACGCTCACCGTCTCGCAGGAGCTCCCGAGCGACACGAGCCTCGAGGCGCAGGACGCCGCGGCGACGAAGGTCGAGCAGGCGCTCATCGGCGTCGAGGGCGTCGACACCGTCCAGACCTCCATCGGCTCGGACAGCACATCGCTCACCTCGGCCTTCGGCGGCGGCGGGATCACGTTCGCGCTGACGACCGACGCGGACGCGGACCAGGACGCCATCCGCGAACGGGTGCGCACCGCGGTCGACGGCCTCACCGACGTGGGCGACGTGTCGCTCGCGGCGGCCTCGGGCGGGTTCTCCTCGAGCGACATCACCGTGGAGATCACCGCCAACGACTCCGACGACCTCAAGGCGTCGGCAGATGCGGTGCTCGCGGCCGTGAAGGACATCCCGTCCATCGAGCAGGCCACGAGCAACCTGTCCGAGACGCAGCCGTACATCGCGGTGACCGTCGACCGGGCGAAGGCCGCGGCCGCCGGGCTCAGCGAGCAGGCCGTGGGCGGCATCGTCACCGCGAGCCGGCTGCCGGCCGCGGTCGGGCAGGTCGTCATCGACGAGAAGACGCTGTCCATCTACATCCAGGACCCGGACGCCGCGCAGAGCCTGCAGGGGCTGCGCGACTTCCGGATCCCGACCGCCCGCGGCCTCGTGCCGCTCAGCGACCTCGCGACCGTCGAGGTGGCCGACGGCCCCGCGACCGTGACGACCACGGGCGGCTTCCGCAGCGCGACCGTGAGTGCCACGCCCGGCAGCGACGACGTGGGCTTCGCGTCGTCCGAGGTCTCGCAGGCCGTCGCCGGCGTGCAGCTGCCCGCCGGCGCGCAGGCCTCGCTCGGCGGCGTCGCGTCGCAGCAGTCCGACGCGTTCGGGCAGCTCGGGCTCGCGGTGCTGGCGGCGATCCTGATCGTCTACATCATCATGGTGGCGACGTTCCGGAGCCTCATCCAGCCGCTCGTGCTGCTCGTCTCGGTGCCGTTCGCGGCGACCGGCGCGGTGCTGCTGCAGGTGGTGACGGGGATCCCCCTGGGCGTCGCGTCGATCATCAGGCCTCCTGATGCTCGTGGGCATCGTGGTGACCAACGCGATCGTCCTCATCGACCTCGTGAACCAGTACCGGACGCGCGGCATGAGCCTCCGCCAGGCCATCCTCCAGGGGGCGGGGCGACGGCTCCGGCCCATCCTCATGACGGCGCTCGCGACGATCTTCGCGCTGCTGCCGCTCGCGATCGGGCTCACCGGGCACGGCGGGTTCATCTCGCAGCCGCTCGCGATCGTCGTGATCGGCGGCCTGCTGTCGTCGACCGTGCTGACGCTGCTCGTGCTGCCGTCGCTGTACTCGCTCGTGGAGCGCGCGGGCCTCAGGATCCAGGCGCGCCGCGACCGGAAGCGGGCCGAGCGCGGGCTGCCGGCGGGCGGATCCGCGGCGACGACCGAGGCCGACGCCGCAAGCTGATCCTGGCCTCACGACCCCGCCCGGGCGGAGCGCTGCCCTGGTGCCCGCGGTCCGCGTCCGGTAGTGTTCTCCCGTCGGCTCTTGACACCGCTACCGGACCATCCATCCGGGCGGATCGGATTTGTCAGTCAGGTGGGCCGGTTTCCCCCTCTCATTCCGCAGAGGGGTACGTCACGCGATGACACGGCCCCCGGGCGACGACTGCCCGGGTTGAGAGCAGCTCTGCGCACCCTGATCCTGTAGCGCGCTGCTTCGCACATGCGCACTGTCATGCATCCGAGCAGAACGAGGAATCCCTCATGCCCTACAACAACGACTCCCCGCGCGGCGCCAAGCGCGCCCCCGCGGGATCCCGCAGCCCGAACCACCGCGGCTACAACTCCGATCCCGCGCCCAAGAAGCAGCGCTGGAACGCCGACGAGCGCGCCCAGCGCTCCGGCCAGGACGACCGCCCCCAGCGCGGCGGCGCAGCCCGCCCCGCACGCGGCGGCGACCGCCCCAACTGGGAGCCCCGCGCCGAGCGCCCCGCCGGC
>NZ_JAAVCB010000146.1:0-9018 GCF_014802555.1 Clavibacter sp.
CGCGCCGACGCGCTTGACCCCTTCATCGAGCACTACAACACTGAACGAATCCACTCAAGCCACGGGCTCACGCCCGCGGCCCGAGTGTCACCAACGTCATGACCCAGTACAGCTAGGCGGGGAACCCGTGCAGCGCCACGTGCTGCAGCAGGATCACCGTCTTGCCGTCGGCGATGCGGCCGTCGGCGACCATCGCGAGGGCCTCGTCGAGCGACACCTCGATGCGCTCGATGTCCTCGCCCTCCTCGGCCACGCCGCCGCCCGCGCCCACGACGTCGGCCGGCGTGTACGACGCGAGGTAGTGGTGCACGCGCTCGGTCACGGATCCGGGGCTCATGAACAGGTCGAACAGGTGCGTGAGCGCGACGATCTCGACGCCGAGCTCCTCGCGGGCCTCGCGACGGATCGCGCCATCGGGGGAGTCCTCGTCGAGCAGGCCGGCCGCCGCCTCGATCAGCATGCCGTCGGGGTGCCCGTTGACGTAGGCGGGGTAGCGGAACTGGCGCGTGAGCAGGATCCGGTGGGTGTCGGCCGCGTAGAGGAGCACGGTCGCGCCGTCGCCCCGGTCGTAGGTCTCGCGCTGCTGCTCCTGCCACGACCCGTCGCGGAGGCGCAGGTCGAGCGTCGTCCGGCGGAGCACGTGCCAGCCGTCGGAGGTGACCTCGACGCGCTTCACGACCACGTCGGGGTTCCGGTCGAGGTCCGTGCCGCGCAGGTGGAGGCCCGTGCGGCCGCGGGAGTCGGGGGCGGTCTCGCCGGGGCGCGTCATGGATCCATGCTGGCTGCCGGAACGGGGCCCGCGGATCCCCCGCGAGGTGGAGGCGGGGCGGCTCATCGACGCCCGTGTTGACTCCCGGGAAGCGGGCGCGTACTGTCAGTTCCACGCAGGACAAAAACGTTTTGGGAAGCAGTTCGATGATGAGCAGGCGAGTAGGCATCCGCGATGTCGCGGAGGCCGCGGGGGTCTCCCTGACGACCGTCTCGCACTCGCTCAGCGGGGCGGGGCAGGTGAGCGAGGCCACCCGCGAACGCGTCAAGGCCGTCGCCGCGCGGCTCAACTACGCGCCCAACCGCCAGGCCAGCGGGTTGCGCAGCCGGCGGTCGCAGATCATCGGGTTCGTCAGCGACGAGATCACCACCACGCCGTATGCGGGCCGGGTGCTGCTCGGCGCGCAGGAGGCGGCCGCGCGACAGGGCTGGGTGCTCATGATCGTGAACACCAGCGCCGACGCCGACGCGGAGGCGCGCAGCATCGAGGCGCTCCTGCAGCACAACGTCGACGGCATCGTCTACGCCCGGATGTACCACCAGCGGGTCGTCGTGCCGGAAGCGCTCGCCGCTGTCCCGACCGTGCTGCTGGATGCGACCACCGGCAACGACCACGTCTCCTCCGTCGTGCCGGACGAGCAGGGCGCAGCGGCCAGCGCGGTCGCGCACCTCATCGCCGCCGGGCACCGCCGCATCGGCTACCTCTCCAACGTGGAGGACATCCCGGCCACCCGCGGCCGCATCCGCGGCTACCGGCAGGCGCTCCATGAGCACGGCATCGCGGTGGACGAGTCGCTCCTCGTGCCGAGCGGATCCACCACGGGCCCGGGCCGCGAGGCCGCGGGCCGTCTGCTCGACCGGCCCGACCGGCCCACGGCCCTGTTCTGCTTCAACGACCGGATCGCGATGGGCGCCTACCAGGCGGCCCAGGCGCGGGGCCTGCGCATCCCCGAGGACCTGTCGGTCGTGAGCATCGACAACTTCGAGGTCATCGCCGCCGCGCTGGATCCCGGCCTCACGACCATCGCCCTGCCGCACCACGAGATGGGACGGTGGGCCATCGAGCGCCTGGCGCTCGAGCTCGAGTCGGCCAGGGACGACGAGCCCCTCGAGCCCGAGCAGGTGCGGATGCGCTGCCCGCTCATCGAGAGGCAGTCGGTCGGCCCGCCACCGCCCTAGGAACTACACCTAGGCGAGGACGGACCCACCTCCCGCGCCGAGGCCGCTGCAACGGCCCCGCGAATCAGCGCGACACCGCTGGCCCCCACCCGACCCACTCAGGAGGACGAATGATGAGACACGCGAAGAGACGACTGACCGGGGTGAGCCTACTGGCCGCGGCCCTGCTCGTCACCCAGACCGCCTGCGCCTCCGGCACCGCCGGCGGCACCGACGGAAAGGACGGCCAGCTCACGCTCTGGACTCACAACGGCGGCAACACCGAGGAGCTGGCTGCCGTGCAGTCGGTCGTCGACGCCTACAACGCGAGCCAGGACACGACGACCGTCGAGCTCAAGTCGTTCCCGCAGGCTTCCTACAACGACTCGGTCGTCGCGGCTGCCGCGGCGGGCAAGCTGCCCTGCCTCGTCGACATCGACGGCCCGAACGTGCCCAACTGGGCGTGGGCGAAGTACGTCGTGCCACTCGACCTCAGCGTCGATCTCGGCGAGAACCTGCCCAGCACCATCGGGACGTGGAACGACCAGACCTACGCGGTGGGCCAATACGACGTGTCGCTCGCGATGTTCGCGCGGCGGTCCGTGCTGGAGAGGGCCGGGATCCGCATCGCCACGGTCGATGAGCCCTGGACGCGTGACGAGACCGACCAGGCGCTGGCGGCCCTCAAGGCCGAGGGCACGTGGAGCGCGCCGCTCGACATTGGCACCGCCGACGTGGGCGAGTGGTACCCGTACGCGTACTCGCCGCTGTTGCAGTCCGCGGGCGGGGACCTGCTCGACCGCTCCTCGCTGCAGTCGGCCGAGGGCGAGCTCGACGGCCCGGCCGCGGTCGACTGGGCCACATGGATGCAGAGCCTCGTGGAGGACGGGTACGTCAGCGCCAAGAGCGGCGCGGATCCCGCCCTCGACCTCATCAACGACCAGACCGCCGTAATGTACGGCGGCAGCTGGGCCTCCGCCCAGCTCAGCGAGGCCATCGGCGACGACCTCGCCGTCATGCCGCCGCCGGACCTCGGTCAGGGCGTCACGGTCGGCGGCGGATCCTGGCAGTGGGGCGTGACCACCGGCTGCGCCGATCCCGCCGCCGCGATGGACTACCTCTCCTTCTCGCTCTCCCCGGAGAGCATCGCCACGGTCGCGAAGGCCGCGGGCACCATCCCCGCCACCGACGCCGCCGCAGCGCTGGTGCCCGGATTCGAGGAGGGCGGCGACCTCGCTCTCTTCCGCGAGTTCTCGAAGCGCTTCGCCGAGCTCCGGCCCGCCACGCCCGCGTACCCGTTCATCTCGAGCACGTTCACGAAGAGTATGCAGGACATCCTCGACGGCGCGGACCCCCAGGCCGCCCTCACCGACGCCGTGGAGGACATCGACGGGAACATCGAGTCCAACGGCGGATACACGCAGAAGTAGTCGCGGCGAGCGCTGCCGGCACGACGGGGTCGTCGTGCCGGCAGCGCCCTCCCCACGGAAGGAACTGCCATGACCACCATCACTCGATCCCGCCCCTCGGGCGCGGGCGGGTCGGCTCCGGGCTCCGGCGCCGACGAGGGCTCGGGACCGGGATCCCCGTCCGGTCCGGGCCGCGCGCCCGCCGGACGCACGACCCGCCCGAGGCGACCGCGCGCCCACGCCCACGAGCAGCGCGCCGGCTGGGCGATGCTCGGCCCGGGCATGATCCTCCTCGGCCTGTTCGTGCTCGTGCCCGCGGTGCTCGCGTTCGTGCTCGCCTTCACGAACGCGCGCCTCATCTCGCCCTATCCGGCCACGTTCGTGGGCCTCGACAACCTCACGCGGCTGCTCGCCGACGACACCTTCTGGCACGCGCTGCGGAACGTCGCGTTCTTCGCCGTGGTGGTCGTGCCCGTGCAGGCGGGGCTGGCGCTCGGGCTCGCGCTGCTCATCGACGCGAAGGTGAAGGGCACCACGTTCTTCCGCACGGTCTACTTCCTGCCCGTGGTCACCTCGATGGTGGTCGTCTCGCTGCTGTGGCTGTTCATGTACCGGCCGGACGGCCTCATCAACGTGCTCATCTCGCGCGTGACGGGCGGCGCGGTGCAGGGGCCGGACTGGCTCGGCGACCCGACGACCGCGATGCCCGCGATCATCCTCATGTCGGTGTGGCAGGGCGTCGGGTTCCACATGGTCATCTGGCTCTCGGGCCTGCAGACCATCCCGCCGGATCTGCACGAGGCCGCCGGGCTCGACGGCGTCACGCGGTGGCAGCGCTTCCGCTACATCACGTGGCCGGGGCTCGCGGCGACGCGCAGCCTCATCCTCGTGACCATCACCATCCAGGCGCTCAGCCTCTTCACGCAGATCAGCGTGATGACGCAGGGCGGGCCGCTCGACTCCACGACCACGGTCGTCTACGAGGCCGTGCGCTCCGGATTCGCGCAGCAGCAGACCGGGTACGCCTCGGCCATCTCGCTCGTCTTCTTCGTCATCGTGCTCGCGATCTCGGCCGTGCAGCGCTTCATCACCCGAGAGAGGGACTGACCATGGCCTCCACCCCGATCCTGGGCGCACCGCGCGCGGTCGACGTCGACCGCGCGCGGCTCGACGGGCCCGCGCACCCGCCGCGCGCCCCACGCGACCGCCGGGCGGTCCGCCGTCGCGCGGCGCCCGTCGCGGCGGCCGGCTGGATCGTGCGCATCGCGCTCGCTGCGGTGTTCGCGTTCCCACTCGTGTTCATGCTCGTGTCGTCGCTCAAGCCCGACCGGCAGATATTCTCCGACCTCTCCTCGTTCGCGGCGTTCCTGCCCACGGGCGATCTGTCGTTCGCGAACTACGCCGCGGTGTTCGAGCGCGTGCCCGCGGCGCGGTTCCTGCTCAACTCCATCGGCATCTCGGCCATCACGGTGGTGCTGGGGATCCTCGTGAACAGCCTGGCGGCGTTCGCGCTCTCGCGGATGCGGATCCCCGGCAAGGGCCTCATCCTCACGCTCGTCATCGCGACCCTCGTGGTGCCGTTCGAGACGCTCGCGCTGCCGCTCGTGTGGTGGGTGAACCAGCTGCCGTCGTTCGTGGTCGACGGCTTCGCGATCGGCTTCAGCAGGGGCTGGATCGACACGTACCAGGTGCAGATCATCCCGTTCGTGGCGAACGCGTTCTCCATCTACCTCTTCCACCAGTACTTCGAGTCGATCCCGAAGGAGCTCGACGAGGCGGCGCGCGTGGACGGGGCAGGCTGGTTCCGCATCTACCGGCAGCTGATCATGCCGCTGTCGGGGCCCGCCATCGCGACCGTCGCGATCCTCACCTTCCTGCCCGCCTGGAACTCGTACCTGTGGCCGCTCATGGTCGTGCAGAGCGAGGAGCTGCGGCCCGTGATGGTGGGCGTGCAGTACTTCTTCCAGCTCAACGTGCCGTGGGGCGAGGTGATGGCGTACGCGTCGCTCATCACGCTGCCCGTCGTGGTGCTGTTCATCGCCTTCCAGCGCTCCTTCGTGAGCAGCATCGCCGCCAGCGGCGTGAAGGGATAGGCGCCGTGGCACTTCGACTGCCCGACAAGTGGATCTGGGACTCCTGGTACGTGCAGGAGGGTGGCGTCACGCACGCGTTCTACCTGCACGCCAGCCGCGCCCTCGGCGATCCCGACCGCCGGCACCACCACCCCATCGTCGGCCACGCGGTGAGCCGTGACCTCGTGAGCTGGACGGTGCTCGAGGACGCGATCATCGTGTCCGAGCCGGGTGCGTTCGACGACGGCACGACCTGGACGGGCTCCGTCGTGCGCGCTGATGATGGCCTGTGGTGGATGTTCTACACGGGCACCACGCTGGCCGAGGGGATGCTCGTGCAGCGCATCGGCGCCGCCACCTCGACCGACCTGGTGACCTGGGCGAAGGTGTCGCGCGAGCCGCTCGTGGAGGCGGATCCGCGCTGGTACGAGCAGCTCGACCTCGACGCCTGGCACGACCAGGCGTGGCGGGACCCCTGGGTGCAGCGGCTCCCGGGCGCGTCGACGTGGCACATGCTCGTCACGGCGCGCGCGGCGACGGGGGATCCGCGGGAGCGCGGCGTACTGGGCCACGCGACGAGCGAGGACCTCGTCGACTGGACCGTGCATCCGCCGCTCAGTGCGCCCGGCCAGGGCTTCGGCCAGCTCGAGGTGTTCCAGCACGAGGTGGTGGACGGCGTGCCCGTGCTCCTCTTCTGCTGCGCGCGCTCCGAGCTGGGCCACGAGCGGCAGGCGGCGGGGGAGGCGGGAGGCGTGTACAGCGTCGTCGTCGACGCCCGGCTGACCGATGTCGACTTCCGTCGCGCGCGCCTGTTCCCGCGCACGGATCTGTACGCGTCGCGCCTCGTGCGCGACACCGCGGGCGGCTGGGTGCTGCTCGCGTTCGTGAATGAGGTCGACGGCAGGTTCATCGGGGAGCTCAGCGACCCGGTGCCGGTGACGGCGGATCCGCGCGAGGGCCTCGTGCCCCGGGGCGCGCATCCGATCGCCGTGAGCGCCGACACGCGGGAGGAGGCGGGGGTCCCGAGCTGAGGCCGGCCGGGCGGCGGAACCCGGCACCGCACGACGCAGGTGAACGACGAAGGAGTCGATCATGGAATCCGCACGCCCGCCTCTGGCCCCCCGCACCGCGCATCCGCGCGGACGGATGGCCGCTCTCGCCGCAGCCGCCGCACTCGTGT
The DNA here is from genome assembly GCF_014802555.1 of Clavibacter sp. NCBI lineage: Bacteria > Bacillati > Actinomycetota > Actinomycetes > Micrococcales > Microbacteriaceae > Clavibacter > Clavibacter sp. Next base: position 6,588 of record NZ_JAAVCB010000146.1, read on the forward strand.
GCGCGCTCGCGGTGCCCGCCTCATCCGCCACGGCAGAGCCGACTGTTCCCGCGGACGGATTCGCGGACGGATTCGCGGCCGACGCCGACCGGTACCGCGCGCAGTACCACTTCACGGTCCCCGACCACTGGAAGAACGACCCCCAGCGGCCGGTCGTGATCGACGGCGTGACGCACTACTACTACCTCTACAACGCCGACTACGACCAGGAGGTCGGCACGTCGTGGCGCCTCGCGACGACCACCGACGGCGTCGCGTGGGCCGACCAGGGCATCGCGGCCGAGAAGAAGACGAACCCGAACTTCGACCTGTGGTCGGGGTCCGCGGTCGTGGATCCCGAGGGCACCGCCGGGTTCGGCCGCGGCGCCGTGGTGATGCTCGTGACGCAGATGGACCACCCGACGCCGCAGCAGATCGTCGACGCGTCGGGCCCGCAGGCGCAGTTCCTCTGGTACTCCACCGACGGCGGGCGCACCTTCACACCCTCGGGCGAGGAGGCCGTGCTCCCCAACCCGGGCGTTCGCGACTTCCGCGACCCGAAGGTGGTGTGGGACGACGAGCGCGGCAGTTGGGTCATGCTGATCGCCGAGGGCGCGACCCTCAGCTTCTCCACGTCGCCCGACCTCCGCTCCTGGACGCGCGTCTCCACGTTCGCGGCCGACGGCCTCGGGGTGCTGGAGTGCCCGGACCTGTTCCGCATCACGGCCGACGACGGCACCTCGAAGTGGGTGCTCGGCGCGAGCGCCAACGGGTATGCGACGGGCGAGCCGAACACCTACGCGTACTGGACGGGATCCTTCGACGGCCGCGCCTTCGTGCCCGACCCGGGAACGGGCCACCGCTGGCTCGACCAGGGCTTCGATTGGTATGGCGCCGTGACGTGGGCGGATCCGACCGCGCAGCACGAGGAGCGCCGCCTGGCCGTCGGGTGGATGAACAACTGGTCGTACCCGAAGGCGGGCCCGACCTGGGAGTCCGACGGCTTCACCGGCACCGACTCCATCACGCGCGAGATCCGCCTCGCCCGCGCGGATGGCGGCTACCGGCTCCTCTCCCAGCCGATCGCCGCGCTCGCCGGCCACGCCACGAGCGTGCGCGAGCTCGGCCCGGTACGGGTCGATGGCAGCGTCGTGCTCCCGTACGCGGGCACGGCGTACCAGCTGGAGACCGAGATCGCGTGGGATCGGCTCGACAACGTCGGCCTGCAGCTGCGGCGCTCCGCCGACGGATCCCGGCACGCCGACGTGGGCGTATTCCGCGACACCCTGTACGCGAACCGCGGCGGGACCGGCAACCCGGATCCGACGGGGAACAAGCTCGAGAGCCGGAGCCCGTTCGATGCGTCCGCGAAGGAGGTGAAGCTGCGGATCCTCGTGGACCGCACCACGGTCGAGGTCTTCGTCGACTACGGCGAGGTCGTGCACTCGAGCCAGGTGTTCGCGGAGCCGGCCGATGCGGGCATCGCCCTGTTCACGCAGGGCGGCGCGGCGACCTTCTCGAACCTGCGCATCACCGAGTTCGCGGATCTCGCGCAGCGGCCGGCGCACGTGCTGGCCGACTTCGAGGGCACCACCGCGGGCGTGGGCTGGACCGGGACGGGGGATCTGGTCGGGCTCGCGCCGAACGGCTCGCCGCTGGTCGGTCGGGTGGGCCGTCAGGCGCTCGACACGTACGTGCCCGGCCGGGGAGACGCGGCGACGGGCACGCTCACGTCGCCGCCGTTCACCATCGACCGCGACGCCATCCACCTGCTCATTGCGGGTGGGGATCACGGGCTCGGCGCGGAGCCGGCCACGAGCGTGAACCTGCTCGTGGACGGCGAGCCGGTGCGTACGGCTACGGGCGACGACTCGGCGAAGCTACGTCCGGTCGCATGGGACGTGTCCGATCTCGCGGGGCGGACCGCGCGGATCCAGGTGCTCGACGACGCGACCGGAGCGTGGGGCCACCTCATGGTGGATCAGGTGATGCTCGCCGACTGAGCGCCCGGCCCCGCCCGGTCCTGCCCGGCCTGCCCGGCCTGCCCGGCCCGGCTTGCTCGGCCGGGCCCCGTCTGGCCGCTCAGCGCACGCGGAGGTCGCGGGGGTGGCCGTCCAGCGAAGGGCGGCCGCTCCTGCCTGAGCGGAGGCTGAGGGTCGAGGACGAGCGGGGCTACCACGCCGTCTCCTTGGTGTGCCGGACATGATCCGGCATCGCGATCCGCATCGGGCTCGCGTCACCTCATCTCACAGGAGCACCACATGACCGACGTCACCCCCGCCACCGCATCCAGCCGCGCCGCCGCCAAGCACACGCCCGCCGACTCCGCCTCGGGCAAGAACACCATCGCCGACGGCGTCGTGGAGAAGGTCGCCGGCATCGCGGCCCGCCAGGTCCCCGGCGTCCACGACCTCGGCAACGGCGCGGCCCGTGCCGTCGGCGCGATCCGCAA
>NZ_JAAVCB010000147.1:0-11315 GCF_014802555.1 Clavibacter sp.
CGGGCGCGGACGCAGGCGCGCCGGCGGGCGCGGCCGGACCGTAGGGGCTGACGGGATCCGCCGCCGCGGAGCCCGCCTCGCCCGCCTCCCCGTGGCCCGGGCCCTCGCCCCGCGGCTCGTCGGGGTGGGGTCCGTCGGTCCGGTCGGGGTCGCGGTCATCGCTCATGTGACGTTCCTAGCGGAGGGGACGATCCCCGCGGCAGGGCTGCGGGCGATCCGCCCCGAAATGGGGGCGGACCGCACGACGGGCGTCCCGCCGCCGCGCGAGCGGGACCCGCGCCGAGGTCCGTTAACCTCGGGGCGTGCCCCAGCCCGCGTGGACCCCCGACGGCCCCGACCTCGTGATCCACGCGGAGAACCTCCAGGCCGTGCGCGCGCTCCCCGACGGCGCCTTCCAGCTCATCTACCTGGATCCGCCGTTCAACACCGGACGCACGCAGGAGCGGCAGAACCTCACCGTGACGCGCACGCCGGATCCGGATCCGGCCGCCGACGCCGACCCGGCCGCCGACCCGGCCGCTGACGCCGACCCGAACACCGACCCGGCCGTTGACGCCGACCCCGACGCCGCACCCGACACCGCCCCGCCCGCCCTCGCCCCCGCGAGCACCGCCACCCCCGAGCCGGCCCGTCCGCCGGGCGCGCGCCTCGGGTTCCACGGCCGCAGCTACAACTCCGTGAAGGGGATGCTCTACGGCTTCGACGACTCCTTCGCCGACTACTGGGACTTCCTCGAGCCGCGCCTCATCGAGGCGTGGCGCCTCCTGGATCCCACCGGCACCCTCTACCTGCACCTCGACTACCGCGAGGTCCACTACGCCAAGGTCGTGCTCGACGCGCTCTTCGGCCGACGCTCGTTCCTCAACGAGATCGTGTGGGCCTACGACTACGGCGCGAAGTCGCGCCGCCGCTGGCCCGCCAAGCACGACACGATCCTCGTCTACGTGAAGGACCCGCTCCGCTACCGCTTCGACTCCGAGGGGGTCGACCGCGAGCCCTACATGGCGCCGGGACTCGTGACCCCGGAGAAGCGCGAGCGCGGCAAGCTGCCGACGGACGTCTGGTGGCACACGATCGTCTCCCCCACCGGCCGCGAGAAGACGGGCTACGCGACCCAGAAGCCCCTGGGCGTGCTGCGCCGCATCGTGCAGGCGTCGAGCCGGCCCGGCGACTGGGTGCTCGACTTCTTCGCCGGATCCGGCACCACGGGCGCCGCCGCCCGCGAGCTCGGCCGCCGCTTCGTACTGGTGGACGAGAACCCGCAGGCCGTCGAGGTGATGCGCGCGCGGCTCACGGGCGGCGGCACGGTCTTCGTCGGCCAGGACGAGGATCCGCCCGTCGGCTGATCGCCGATCGCTCGCCTACCCCTGCTGCGCGAGCGCGAACGGCAGCACGCGCGTGGCCCCGGCCTTCCGCAGCAGGCGGCCGGCGACCGTGAGCGTCCAGCGGGTGTCGACCAGGTCGTCCACGAGGAGCACCGGACGCGGATCCGCCGCGAGGTCGTCGGCGAGGTGCGCCGGCACGGCGAAGCGCGGGTGCACCCGGCCCAGCCGGTAGACGCTGTTGCCGCGCGCGGCGCCCGGTGCTCCCGGATCCACGAGCTCGAGCGACCCGAGGAACGGCAGCCGCCCCACCTCCGCGATGCGCTGGGCGAGGCTCGCGACGAGCTGCGGCCGTCCGGCGGAGGGCACGTGCACGACGGCCCGGGGGCGCTCCGCCCAGCCCCACTCCGCGAGCACGCGCACGCAGGCCGCGACGAGCGCGTCGTCCACGGGGGCGTCCTCCGCGCCGGAGGCGAAGACCGTGCGCAGGCGGCCGCCCCAGCCGAGGTCGGTGAGCCGGGCGAGGGCACGGCCCTCGTCGACCTGCTCTCCGGCCGCGATGGCGCCGCTGAGCGGCACGCCCACGCTGGACGCGCCCGTGGGCCAGCGCAGCCGCGGCTCGATCGGGAGCCCCACCCGGTCGAGCGCCTGCGAGGCGGTGGCCGACGCCTGCTGGTCCAGCGACGCCGGGTACCACGCGCCGGCGCACCGGTCGCAGCGCCCGCAGGGAGCCGCGGTGTCGTCGTCGAGCTGGCGCTGCAGGAACTCCATCCGGCAGCCGAGCGTGGTCTCGTAGTCGAGCATCGCCTGCTGCTCGCGCACGCGGGCGGCGGCGACCTGCTCGCACCTGGCGCGGTCGTAGACCCACGGGACGCCCGTCGCCGACCAGCCCGAGGTGTCCCGGCGCACGGCCCCGTCGACGTCGAGCACCTTCAGCAGGAGGTCGAGCCGGCTCCGCGACAGGCTGACCCGCGACTCGAGCGCGGGCACCGACAGCGGGCGGTCGCTCTCGCCGAGCGCCTGGATGACGGCGGCGGCCTGCTGCTCGTCCGGCATGGAGGCCGTGGCGAAGTACTGCCAGATGTCGGGGTCCTCGCGGCCGGGCAGGAGCAGCACGTCCGCGTCGGCGGATCCGCGCCCCGCGCGCCCGACCTGCTGGTAGTAGGAGACGGGCGACGACGGCGCGCCGAGGTGCACCACGAACCCGAGGTCGGGCTTGTCGAAGCCCATGCCGAGCGCGCTCGTGGCGACGAGCGCCTTGACCTCGTTGCGCTGCAGCTCGCCCTCGGCCTGCTCGCGGTCGGCCGGGTCGTCACGCCCCGTGTAGGCCTTGACCGCGTGACCGGCGTCGCGCAGCAGCCGCGCGGTGTCCTGCGCGGCCGAGACGGTGAGCGCGTAGATGATGCCGCTGCCGGGCAGCTCGTCGAGGTGGCTGAGGAGCCAGCCGAGCCGGTCGCGGCTGTTCTCCAGCCGCAGCACGCCGAGCCGGAGCGACCGCCGGGCGAGCGGCCCGCGGATGGTGACCACGGGCACGCGCTCGGTCTCGACGACGCCCGCGCCGGCGGATCCGACGCTCAGCTGCTCCTCGACGTCCGCCACCACGCGCGAGTTCGCGGTGGCGGTGGTGGCGAGCACGGGCACGCGCTCGTCGACCGAGGAGATGAGGTCGCGGAGGCGCCGGTAGTCGGGCCGGAAGTCGTGGCCCCAGTCGGAGATGCAGTGCGCCTCGTCGACCACGAGGAGGCCGAGCCGGGCGCGCAGCGCGGGCAGCTGCTCGTCGCGGAAGCGCGGGTTGTTGAGGCGCTCGGGCGACACGAGGAGGAGGTCGACCTCGTCCGCGTCGAGCGCGCGCAGCAGGTCGTCCCACTCGTGGGCGTTGCTCGAGTTCATGGCGACCGCGCGCACGCCGACGCGACGGCCCGCGGCGACCTGGTCGCGCATGAGCGCGAGGAGCGGCGAGACGAGGAGCGTCGGCCCGAGCCCCTGCTGGCGGAGGAGCAGGGTGGCGACGAAGTAGACGGCCGACTTGCCCCATCCGGTGCGCTGCACGACGAGGGCGCGGGAGCGGTCCTGCACGAGCGCCTCGAAGGCCTCGAACTGCCCGTCGTGGAAGTCGGCACCCGCGACGCCGACGAGCCGGGAGAGGTGCTCACGAGCGGCGGACCGCAGGTCGGAGGTCGGAGCGGACGAGGTCGCAGCGGAGGAGGGTGGCGTCGCGGTGTCGGGCATGCGGCCATGCTCCCATCCGCCCCCGACCGCGACCTCCCGAGGCGACCCCGTCGAGGGAGGGAGCGCCCGCCCGCGACCTGGGGAGGGGCTACCGCTCCGGGGTGGATCCCGGCTCGATGGCCCGCGGCGCCCGCGCGGGACCCGCGGCGCGCGCGGCCTGCACCGCCTGCTCGGCCTGGAGCTGCTTCATCCGGGCGAGCGCCGCGTAGTGCCGCTCCTCCTCCTCGAGGTCGGCGAGCTGCTGCTCGGTGCTCCGCACGCGCCGGTCCACCGCGGCGGCCGCGCGTTCGTAGGCCGCGCTCCGGTCCGGCGGGCCGACGGGCTCGCGCCGGGCGTCCCAGTCGTGGCCGACGCAGAACCACACGATGCTGCCGATGAGCGGCAGGAAGACGATGAGAAGGATCCAGACGAGCTTCGGCAGGTGCTTGACCCGGTCGTCCGGACGCGTGATGAGGTCGACGAGCGCGCACACGGCCACGAGGAGGGGGAGCAGCCCGAAGAGGATCACGGTCGAGGAGCCTAGGGGCGGTGCCGGGCCCGACGGAAGGCCCGTGCACGGACGCGGCGGAGGGTGCAGCGACCCGGCCCTTCGCTCAGTGGACACGCACCTGCCGTCTGTCAGGTGTTCAGGGGCGGTCCGCCATACAGTCCAGTCGAGGGCCGCACCCGGTGGCCTCAGTGAGGAGGAGATCATGGGTCTCGACGACAAGATCAAGAACGCTGCTCAGGACATCGCGGGCAAGGCCAAGGAAGCGCTCGGCGAGCACAAGGGCGACGAGCGCCTCAAGGCCGAGGGCCAGAAGGACCAGACCGCCGCGTCCGCCAAGAAGGCCGGCGAGGACGTCAAGGACGTCTTCAAGTAGATCCCCGCAGCATACGGAGAGGCGGCGACCCACGGGTCGCCGCCTCTCCTCATGTCCGGGCCGTCACGGCGCGGCGGGCGCCCCCGACTCCGCCATGATCCGCTGCACCAGCTCCGCGTCGAGCAGCGCGACCTCGTCGCCGTCGTCTTCCGCGTGCGCCCGCACCACGACCGAGGTGACGACGCCCGCCGGGTCGACGTCGACCACGAGGAAGCCGGATCCGCGCACGATGCGCTCCGTGCCGGGATCCGCCGCCACGTCCGTCTCGTTCGCGACGCCCGGCGCGACCAGCACCGGCACGCCCGCCAGCGACCCGACGATGTGGTGGTGGTAGTGCCCCGAGAGGATGACCCGCACGTCGCTGCCGCGCACGATCTCCGCCAGCCGCTCGGGATCCTGCAGCGCGAGCGACTCGTGCAGCACGGTGGGCGCCGGCACGGGCGGGTGGTGCAGCACGAGCACCGTGCCGCGCTCGGCCGGGGTCGCGAGCAGCTCGCGGAGCCCGTCGAGCTGCTGCTCGCGGAGCGCGCCGTAGCCCTTGCCGGGCACGGAAGTGTCGAGGGTCGCGATGCGCCAGCCGTCCACGATCGTCACGCCGTCGATGGGCGGGACGACCGCGGGATCCTGGCCGTCGTCCGTGCCCGGGCCGCCGTGGCCGTCGCCCAGCACGAGCCGGAAGCCGGAGCGCACGTCGTGGTTGCCGGGCGTCAGCACGAGCGCGGCGCCGCGCGACGACGTCCACGGGACGAGCTGCTCGCGCAGGAGCGCGTACGACTCGGGGGTGCCGTCCTCCGAGAGGTCGCCCGATCCGACGAGGAGCCGCACGTGCGGCACGCGATCGGCCTCGACGAGGACGCGGTCGAGGGCGGCGCCCGTGTCGACGACGCCCTGGTGCAGGCCGCCGTCGCGGAGCAGGTGGGTGTCGCTGAGGTGGACGAGGCGGAGGGATCCGGGAGCCAGTGCGTGCATGCGCCGACCCTACGGGGGCCGGCCGACACCGCGGGGGACGGCCGGCGGACATCGGGTGACGCCGCCCCGGGGCCCGGCGGCCGCGCATCCCCCGGCGGTAGCCTCGACCCACGACGAGAGGGGTACCCCGTGGCGAGGCGCGACGAGATGGACTGCTGGCTCACCGACATGGACGGCGTGCTGGTGCACGAGAACCAGGCCCTGCCCGGCGCGGCGGCCCTCATCCAGCAGTGGCAGGACCAGGGCAAGCCCTTCCTCGTGCTCACCAACAACAGCATCTTCACGCCGCGCGACCTCTCGGCCCGGCTCCGCGCGTCCGGCCTGCACGTGCCCGAGTCCGCCATCTGGACCAGCGCGCTCGCGACGGCCGCGTTCCTCGAGCAGCAGATGCCCGGCGGATCCGCGTTCGTCATCGGCGAGGCCGGCCTCACCACCGCGCTGCACGAGGCGGGCTTCATCATGACCGACACGAAGCCCGACTACGTGGTCATCGGCGAGACGCGCAACTACTCGTTCGAGGCGATCACGCGGGCGATCCGGCTCATCAACGGCGGCGCGCGCTACATCGCGACGAACCCCGACGCGACCGGCCCGAGCGCCGAGGGCGTGCTGCCCGCGACGGGCGCGGTGCTCGCGCTCATCTCGAAGGCCACGGGCAAGGAGCCCTACATCGTGGGCAAGCCGAACCCCATGATGTTCCGCTCGGCGCTCAACAAGATCGGCGCCCACTCCGAGAGCACGGGCATGATCGGCGACCGCATGGACACCGACATCATCGCCGGCATCGAGGCGGGCCTGCACACGGTGCTCGTGCTCACGGGCATCAGCGACCGCGCCGAGATCGAGCGCTACCCGTTCCGTCCCGACGAGGTGCTGTCGGGCGTCATGGAGCTGCTGGATCCGGAGCCGGTCGAGTCCGAGCTCTGATCAGCGGGCCGGGGCGAGACAAGCTGTCTCTCTGGCGGAGACGAGGTCCCAGCGCCCTTCTCGCCCCACCCTCAATCCTCGCTACCGCCCCCTGGGTTGCAACGAGCGGCAATGGTCTCCGCTAGTCCTACATCGGGCCGAGCACTGTCGAGGTTCCAACTCGACTTTCCCGGATCGTCGTACCGAACCACCTGCCAATGACAAGTGAATTGATCGTGGAGGTTGTTGTGATCCAGGCGCGATCGATCGGTCTTCTCCAACGCCTCGCCCCACGCTGCCTCGTTGGCTATTTTTGGTGCAAAAATAGTATCACGCCCCGCGCTCGTCGGATAGATCTGGGCTGTAGGGCCCCATTCATCACCCGCCGTCCACACAACACTGTCGATGAGGGAGACCCCCAACCAAGGGTCAGCCACAACAGGGTACTTGACCCCTTCACCTTCGTGTTGGACAACCTGGGTGAGTTGATCGCCCGATATTTTGAAGTGAGTTGGCACCGAAGCACCCGTCGCATCCTTTGCCCAAGGCGCTGCCACTCCTGCGATCCACAGGCCATGGGAATCGAGAATGCTCACGGACCCGCTCTCGCCATTGAAAGCGAGATGCGATTTAGCCGGAATATCCAAAGAGTACGTATACTCATCGGGTGCTTGAGAGTCAGAGATTATGGTCGCGAATTGCACAGCCCCGTCCTCTTGAGGCAGAACTGCCGAGGTCGAACCGTCTCCGTTGTCGAAGGCCGTAACCGCAGACGAGCCAGAAGCCACGAGGCGTGCGCTGCTTGCGGACGGCAAGGAAACGCCGATCGCAGCCTTCCCAGGCGCCCCGATTCTCACTTCCTTATTTGCATCTTGCGGGACACGCGCTGTCACGCCCCAAGCATTTAGAGCAAAGTTGGTTTCCCCAGGCGCCTCGTTTGAACGATCGGCTACCGTGGTCATGAATTCAGGCGATGCAGACCGGATGACATTCGCTACTGTCCCCCGATCAGACGCGGATGCGCCTGCGGGATTAATCATTACAAGCGCGACTAGGCCTAATGCTCCAACAGCCGCGAGCGGGCGTGATGCATATAAGTGATGCTCCACCTCCGAATAGATGCGAACCAATGTGCGGAAGTAGCTCAGTGCACACGAAATGGACTACCGCGTGTGCCGAGCGAAAGATTACGCTCGAGCAGAACCGACGTTCTGACCAACCCGGCGGTTTGCCCGAGATGCCACCGAAGCGACGATGACCGCAAAGGCGACAAATGACAAGACAATGAGCGCACCGGAGGCTGCAATCCCGGCTTCGAGCGCAACAGGCACAGGGGCGTTCTGATCCGTGAGGTTGAAGGCTTGACCCCAGAAGGCAAAACAGACCGCTGCGGAGGCGACGAAGACCACAACTGCGGCGCTGACCGACACAGCCCAGGACCATCGTCCAGTCAACCTGGAATAACCGATAGCGAGCCCCAAGCCTCCGGCCGCGCTGACCGCGACTCCTAGCACCAGGAATGGCGGAAACAAGAGCGACGCAAATACGCACGCCGGCCCCACAATCGCCGTAAGCAAGACCCATCGCGTGATCTCTTTGCGAGACATGACTTTCTTTCCACGTAACCGACAGGCGGACGGGGCAAGCATCTCCCCACTCACACTGGGCCGTCCGAGTCTGTGCACAATCGGACCCGCCGTCTCCAGGAGCCGCGTCTGCGCGTGACCGTCCGCCGAGTGGATCCGGAACTCCGCGCATCATGTAGCGCGCGGGCCGCTCCGGAGCCGTCGCACCTCGGGGCTGATCAGCGCGGCGAGCGTGGCCGCGACCACGAGGCCCGCGCAGGCGAGCAGCGCGGCACCCGTGCCCGTGGCCGCCGCGATCGGGCCGGCCACCAGGAGTCCGAGGAGCGCGAGCGACAGGGAGCCGAAGGAGTCGAACGCGCTCACGCGGGAGAGCACGTCCTCGGGCACGCGCTGCTGAAGGGTGGTCGACCAGAGCACGCCGAAGACGTCGATCGCCACCCCGGCCACGATCATGCCCGCGCAGCGCAGCCAGACGGGTGCCGCGCACGCGAGCAGCAGCATGGGCACCGCGAGCGCCAGCGTCGCGAGCACGGCCGTGCGGATGGGGCGGGCGACGCGGATCCGGGCCGCGAGCGTCGCGCCGCCGATGGTGCCCACCGCCTGCGAGGCGACGATGACCGACCAGGCAGCCGGGCCGCCGTAGCTCCGGATGGCGACGAGCGGGCCGAGCACGCCGACCGTCGCGTTGAGCGCGGCGACCACCACGGAGAACCGCGCCGTCGTGACCCAGAGCCACTGCCGGGCCGCGAACTCGCGAACGCCGCGCCGCAGGTCCGCGAGGACACGGGACGGCGGGCGGTCGGGATCCGGCACGCGGATGCCGGCGATGAGCAGGCCGCTGACGCCGAACGACGCCGCGTTCACGACGAGCGCCGCGGTCGCGCCGAGCTCCGCGACGACGACGCCCGAAAGGCCCAGGCCGAGGAGCAGCGCCGCGTTCTGGCCCACCCGGAAGGTCGCGTTCGCCCGCTGCAGCTGATCCGGGCGCACGAGCTGCGGCACCACGCCGCTCATCGCCGGCGTGAACATCGCGGTCGCGATCCCCGCGACCGCGGCGAGCACGGCCAGCGCCGGGATCGACGGGACCCCGAGGCCGGAGACGAGCGCCAGCCCCACCCAGGCGGCCGTCGCCGCGACCTCCGCGGCCACCATGAGCCGCGACCGCGAGACGCGGTCGGCGACGACCCCGCCCACGAGGATCAGCAGCAGCTGCGGCAGCGTCTGGCACGCGAGCACGAGCGACACCTCCGCCGGCCCGGCGCCCGGGATCCCGAGCACGGCGAACGCGAGGGCCACCCGGCCGAAGCCGTTGCCCGCGGCCGAGATCGTGCGCGCGGCCTGGAGCGCGCGGAAGCGCCGCCCGAGCGGATCGGAGCCGGCGCGGCTCACCCGCCCGCGCTCGCGGGATCCGCGGCGGGCGCGGTGGGTCGGGCGAGCAGGGCGCGGATGCCGTGGGAGCGCAGCATCGCGAGGCCCACGAGCGCCTCGCCCAGACCGCCCGCGATCACGACGACCCGCAGCGCCGTCTCCTGCCCGAGCGGGTGCAGCGCGACCGTAAGCGCGCCGCCCAGGAGCACCGCCGGCGGATAGAACCCCTGGCCGAGCAGCTTCTTCGCGCCGAGGATCGCGCCCTGCCGCTCGGGCGGTGTGCGTTCCTGCCACACCGCGGTGAGCGGCGCGCCCTGCACCTGGAGCACGACGTTGCGGACGACGGCAGCGGCGATCCACACCCCGAGCAGCGCCGTCGAGGCCAGCGCGACACGGCCCACGAGACCGAGCACGAGGGCCGCGCCCGCGATGGCGGCGAGCCGCGGGATGCGGTCGCCCCGGGCGGCGACGAGCGCGGCACCCGCGAGGAGCCCGGCGGATCCGGCGATGCTGAACGCCGCGAGGCTCGCCCCGGAGCCGATGCCGCCCGCCCCGAGCAGCAGCACGTACGCGGTCGTGGCGGACGCGGCGATCCCGTTGGCGAGGTTGAGCGCCCCGAAGCCGAGCTGGAGACGGCGGGGGCCGGGGTGCCGGAGGATCCACGCGATGCCGTCGCGGGCGCCGCGGAACGGGTTCCGGATGCGGCGGTCGGGCGGCGCATCCCAGCGCACCACGAGGAGCGCGGCCACGCAGCCGAGCGAGGTCGCGGCGTCGACGAGGAAGACGGCGGACGGGGCCACGGTCGCGGAGAGCGCGGCCCCGAGGACGGGCGCGAGCAGAGTCGGGCCGTCCTGCAGGAGCGAGGTGATGCCGTTGATCCGCGTGAGGTCGGCCTCCTGGCGCATCCGCCGCACGCTCGCCGTGAGAGTCAGCGCGAGGGTCGACGACGCGAGCGCCGACAGGAACGTGAGCGGGTAGACGATGGCGAGCAGCCGGCCGGGGCCCGCCGCCGAGACCGCCGCCATGCCCACGGACGCGGTCGCGAGCACCGCGTTGCTCGCGAGGGCCGCGCGGCGATGGCCGATGCGATCCGCCGCCCAGCCGGTGAGCGGCGCGCAGTAGATGGACGCGACCGTGGCGACGACGGTGAGCGCTGAGAGGGCCAGCGCGCTGCCGGTCTCGGCGAACACCTGCAGCGTGAGCGCGAACGACGCCGCGCTCGCTCCGAGGGAGGAGACCGCCTGCGCGCCCCAGAGGAGCAGGAAGGCGCGGTCGCCGGGTCGGACGCGTGAGGCCATCCGTTCCCCGTCCCCTGGATCCGCGGGCACGGGCGATGCGCGCGGGATGCCGAGGGTAGGGCGGGAGCGCGGCACGGCGTTCCCCGAGTCCCCAGGTTCGGGACGGACGGTCCGCGCGTGCGTCGCCGGTGGGGAGCGGCGCAGGGGCTGGCGGCTACGGGACGACGGGCGGCTGCGGGACGCCGATGCTGCCCGTGAAGGTGCCGCCGCCGGCGCGCGTCACGAAGCAGTAGGCGTCGCGGTCGCCCGCGGCCCACTCCTCCTGCGTGATCGGGTACGCCGACTGGTACTGGACGTCGGAGTAGGCGCGGGCCGCGGCGTAGTCGATCACGGTGTCCGCGATGCAGAGCTGGTCGGCGGAGTCGCGCACGGCCTCCTCTCCGGGGAAGGCGTCGCCGGTCTGCGGGAGCGCGACGCGGGCGACCATCTGCGCGTGGTGCTCGGAGCCGCAGTCGACGACCGTGAACTCCTCCTCCCACGGCGTGGAGTACGGGTCGATGCACTCGCCACCGAGCAGCGCGTCCCACGCCTGGGTGCCCGCCGCGGCCGGGCCCTGCACGGGATCCGTGGGGGTGGGCGACGGGGTCGGCGAGGCCTCGGGGGTCGTGGTGGCGACGGGGGCGGGGTCGGGCGCGGCGCCGGATCCGAGCCGCTGGCCCAGGTAGAAGAGGCCGACCAGGAGCAGCACCAGCAGGATCGCGCCGCCGACCCAGAGGCCGGTGCGCCGCGGGCCGCGGGGGGCGCGCGGCGGTGCGGCGGCGGGAGGGGCGGCGA
>NZ_JAAVCB010000148.1:0-7360 GCF_014802555.1 Clavibacter sp.
CCCGGCGGCGGCCGCGGATCCCGTCGCCCGCACCGGCCCGAGCCCCTCCGGCCGCGCGCCGCCGCAGCCGTCGCCGTGCGCGTGATCCGCGCCGCCGTGCTCGCCGCGGATCGCCTCGTCGATCGCCCGGTACCCCGTGCACCGGCAGAGGCTGCTCTTCATCAGGCGCGGCAGGTCGTCGAGCTCGTCGTCGCCGAGCGACGCGGCCGTGACGACCATGCCCGGCGTGCAGAACCCGCACTGGAACCCGGCCGCCTCCACGAACCGCGCCTGCACGGGATGCAGGTCGCCGGGCGTCCCCAGCCCCGCCGCCGTCGTGACCTCGCGGCCCGCGGCCCGGAACGCGGGCAGGATGCACGAGTGCACGGCCTCGCCGTCGAGGAGCACCGCGCACGCCCCGCAGTCGCCCGAGTCGCAGCCCTTCTTCACGCTGAACACCTCGTGCTCGCGCAGCCAGGTGCGCAGGCTCTGGCCGGGCGCCGGCTCGCCCGGGATCTCGCGGCCGTCCACGGTCATGCTCACGGGCGTGCTCCTGCCGTCGTCGTGGTCGCGGCGCCGGGCGGGGTGCCGCGCTCGCCGGATGCCGGACCGTCGCCCGCGCCCGCGGCATCGCCCGCCAGTTCCGCGCGGATCTCCTCCGCCAGCAGCGCGCTCACCGCCCGCCGCCAGTCGGCGGCGCCGTGCGCGTCGGTGAACCAGGATCCGATCGCCCGCACGTCGTCGGCGAGCGCCGCGGCGTCCGGGAGCGCCGGGTAGCGCAGCAGCTCGGGCCGGAGCGTGGCGCCGGTCACGGTCAGCGTGAACGCGCCGCCCTCGTCGAGCCGGCCGATCACCACGGACCCCGACCGCCCGATGGGCGACAGCGCGATCTTGCGGAACGCCGTCCGGGCGCGCAGCGACGCCGCCGGCACGTGGATCGACCGCAGCACGTCGCCGGGCTTCAGCGCGGTGGTCCGGTCGCCGGTGACGAGCTCGGCCACGGGCATCCGCTCGTCGCGGGCGGGGGCGTCGGGCGTCGCGGCTCGCCAGATCAGCGCGTCGGCGTCGAGCGCGGAGGCGAGCGCCGTCATCGGGCCGGCGGGCAGCGCCGAGCAGATGTTGCCGCCCACGGTCGCGACCCGCCAGATCTTCGTCGACCCGTACAGCGCCGTGCAGGCCTGGAGGAAGAGCGGGTGCGCCGCCCAGCCGTCCTGGGGCGCGATCCCGGCGACCTCCGCGATGGTGCAGGTCGCCGCGATCTCGAGCCCGTCGTCCGTGACGACGAGCGGCTCCCAGCCGAGCGCGTGGAGGTCGACGAGCCCGATCAGGTGCGGGTGCGGCTCGGCGAAGATGCCGGATCCGCCCGCGAGCGCCGCCACGGTCGGCCCGAGCGCCGCGAGGTCGTCCCGCGTCCGGGCGGGCACGACGGAGCGGACGGTCGGCTGGTCCATGGGTCTCCTCCCGGGCATCCCGGTCGCCGGCCGCGGATCCCCGGGGGAGCGCGATCGTGCGTGGGCGTGTGACAGCGATCCTCGCATCCGCCGCACGCCGCCCCCGCCCGCGCGCCCCCGAGTTGCCGCCGCCGGGGCGCGCTGCTACGCTCGGGGGGAGCCCCGGGGAGACCATGAGAATCCGCACCACCGCCCGCGCACTCCGTTCTCGCCGTCGATCCCGTCGTCCCTCCCGCGGCGGCGTCGCGCTCGCCGCGACCGGATCCGCGCTCGCCGCGTCCCTACTCCTCGCCGGCTGCGCGGCCGCCCCCGAGGGCCCGCCCGCCCCGCCGTTCGACGCCGTCGCCCTGCCGCCCGAGGCGCCCACGGCGGTCCCGGACCAGCGCGTCGCCGCGGGCGAGGTCGTCGCCCTGGCGAGCGCGGACGCGGACGGGGTCGACGGGCCGGTGGTCGCCACCTCCGTGCTGGGCGTCGCCGAGGGGCAGCCGGACTACTGGTCCGGCTTCGAGGACGGCGCGCGCTTCGCCGACCGGGTCCCGTTCTTCGCGTTCGTCCAGACCCGCTGGCTCGAGGGCGAGCGCGGCCCCGCCAACGGTCCGGTCCTCCGCCCCTTCCTCGCCGACGGCACCGAGGTCGACATCATCCAGCGGCAGGTCGGCGGCGTCAGCGCGTCCGCGGAGTGCCCGTACGCGATGCCCGTCCTCCGCCCGGACGACGGCTACGCCGCCGAGGAGCACCTGGAGTGCGTCGTCTACGCCGTGCCCGAAGGCCAGGAGCTCGCCGAGCTGCGCTGGCACGACGTCCCGCGCACCGTCCTCGAGACGCCGGATCCCGCCACGCACCCGTTCCTCGCGGCCCCCGTCGTCTGGGAGGTCGACGCCCTGCCCGCCGCCGCCACCGGTGCCGGGCGATGACGCCGCAGCGCCGCCGCGCGCACCGCGAGCTCCGGGCCGCCGCCGTCCTGCTCCTCGTCCAGGGCGTGCTCATGGAGGGCCTGGTCGCCGTGGGGCTCGTCGTGCTCGGGATCCCGCAGGCCGCCATCACGGACCACGCCGAGGTCTTGGCCCTGCCGTACCTCCAGGACGAGCTCTATCCAATGATGGCCATGAGCGGGATCTTCGCGGCCCTCCGCATCACCGCGGCCGTCGGCCTCTGGCGCGACCGGCTCTGGGGCCTCGCGCTCGCGGGCGTCATGTGCGTCGTGACGCTCGTGCTGATGGTGTTCCTCCTGCCGGCCGGGCTCCTCGACGGCCTGCTCTCCGGGGCGGCCCTCGTGCTCCTCCTGCACGCGTCGCTCGGGCGCGACGCGGCGGGCCGGGTGCGCACGGCGCTGAGCGCGGTCGACCAGCCCTGATCCGCTGACCGGGCCCCATCCGCCGACCGGCCCATCCGCCGGCCGCCCCCGACCGGGGCGCAGGCACCGGCTCGGTAGAATGATCCGTCGCCACCCGTCGGGCAGGGCGCACGCATCGGCACACGAGAAGAACCAAGGGGATGATCCATGGCGGGCAGCGCACGGCAGTTCAACGTAGCGCTCGAGCCGACGGTCGATCCCGCCACCAGCGAGGAGGAGTTCTCCCGCCAGGACGACGCCGTCGCCCCCGCCCCCGCCACGTGGCCCACCACGCACCACCGCCCCGACGTCGTCATCCGCAAGGGCCTCGCCACCCTCGTCAACCGCACGCTCACGCCGCACCAGGCGCTCGTGACCGACCTGCTCTTCATCCGCGACGCGCTGCTCGCGACCGGCATCGACGTCTGGCTGATCCGCGGCAACGACGAGCGCCCGGTCATCGCCATCGACGTGCAGAACCGCGACACCGTCGTCCGCGCCCTCGTCGCCGCGAACGCCGACGAGCCGCTCTACGCGAAGACCGTCGACGGCCGCCGCCGCCCGCCGCTGCTCGTCGCCGACGGCCGCCTCACCGACAACCCCGACGCCGGGATCTTCCGCCTCTACCGCCCGCGCATCGAGCCCGAGGGCCTCCTGGCCTACGGCGCGTCGACCGCGGTCGAGCTGCAGTTCTTCCGCTTCGAGGGCGAGACCATCGTCTGGCCGGTCGAGAACTCGCTGACCCGCGAGATCCTCCCGGCGAACGAGGTCGTGCCGACCACGGTCGAGATGTACGGCCACGAGTGGAAGACGCTCCGCGGCATGTTCGACGCGCAGGCGTCCGACATCACCTTCGACATCGACATGGTCTTCTCCTGGGTCGACGGCAACGACCCCGAGTTCCAGAAGCGCCGCGCCGAGCGCATGAAGGACGTCGTGGTCGGCGAGGGCGACGACTCCGAGGCCCGCTTCCGCCAGATCGACGAGCTCAAGTACGCGCTCCGCTCCGTCTACCTGTTCGCGCCGTGGGTGCGCCGCATCTTCATCGTCACCGACTCCCCGAAGCCGTCGTGGCTGGCCGACCACCCGGCCGTCACCTTCGTGCGCAGCGAGGAGTTCTTCACGGATCCCGCCGCCCTGCCCACGCACAACTCGCAGGCCGTCGAGTCGCAGCTGCAGCACATCCCCGGGCTCAGCGAGCACTTCCTCTACTCCAACGACGACATGTTCTTCGGCCGTCCGGTGCAGCCCGGCATGTTCTTCTCGCCCGGCGGGATCACCAAGTTCATCGAGGCGGCCACGCGCATCGGCCTCGGCGACAACGACTCCGACCGCAGCGGCTTCGAGAACTCGGCGCGCGTGAACCGCCGCCTGCTCATGGAGCGCTTCGGCCGCCTCATCACGCGCCACCTCGAGCACGCGGCCACGCCGTTGCGGAAGAGCGTGCTGCTCGAGCTCGAGCAGGAGTTCGCGGAGGACTTCCACCGCACGCAGCTCAGCCGCTTCCGCTCCAGCACCGACATCTCGGTCACGAACTCGCTGTACCACTACTACGCGCAGATGACCGCGCGTGCGGTGCAGCAGGAGAACGCCAAGGTCGCGTACGTCGACACGACGTCGCGTGCCGGGCTCGACATGCTCCCCGGTCTGCTGAAGCGCCGCTCGCAGGACTTCTTCTGCCTCAACGACGGATCCTTCCCCGAGGTCCCGGCCGAGGAGCGGCAGGAGCGCGTGCAGGACTTCCTCGAGCGCTACTACGGCATCCCGGCGCCGTGGGAGGCGGAGGTCGCCGACGCGGCCGGCGCCTCGCCCGCCGGCGCGCCCGCAGAGCCTGCCGGGCCCGCCGCGCCCGCCTCGCCCGCCTCCGCGGCCGAGTGAGCCGCGCGGGGAGCCCCGCCGACCGCACCCCCTACGAGGTGCTCGGCGTGGATCCCGCGGCCGACACCGCGACCCTCCGCGCCGCCTACCGCCGGCTCGTCCGCGCCACCCACCCGGACACGGGCGGCGAGGCGCACCTCTTCCACGCGGTGCAGCGCGCGTGGGAGCTCGTCGGGGATCCGGACGACCGCGCAGCGTACGACCGGGGCCAGGGCCGCGCGACGGCGTCCGACGATGACGACCCGTTGGGGCCCGACGCCGCCGGGTACGCGCCCGCACCCGGATCCGGCACCCGCCTCGGCGCCGCCCTCCACGGCGTCGCGGGCGCGCTCGCCCGAGCCCACTACCTCGACCGCGTGGCGGCCTGGCAGGGGATCGCGCCGGGAGCCGACCTCGGCGTGGATCCCTGGTCGCCCGAGCTCGTGCGCCGCGCCCCGCGCGACGTCCGCTGGCTGCTCGCGAAGGCCCTGGCCGAGGAGGCCACCGCGCGGGCGGCCGCCTCGCTCGGCATGGGCGCGACGATCTTCCACGACGTCCGGCCGCTGGCCGGCCAGGGGAAGATCGACCACGTCGTGCTCGCGCCCGCCGGCCTGTTCGCGCTCAGCTCCGAGGACTGGGGCACGGAGGTCCAGCTGGTGCGCGGGGAGCTGCAGCCCGTCGCGCCGGATCCCGATGGCGCGTTCGCGCCCGGCGACGCGCCCGTCACCTGGCTGGTCGGGGCGGCTTGCTCGCTCGCGGCGTCGGCCGGCGTGCGCTTCGCGGCCGCGGTGGTCGTCGTCCCCGACGACGCGCTCGCGCAGCCGGTCGAGCGCGTGGAGCGCGGCCGCAACCGGGGCGCGCTCGTCGTCCGGCGATCCGTCCTGCCGCTCGTGCTGCGCGACGGCGTCTCCGAGGAGGGCCGGCTGAGCGTCGCGGATCCCTACGCCGTGCGGGCGCTCCTCCGCGAGCGGCTGACGCTGCTCGGGCCCGCCGCGGGCTGACGCCGCCGCGCGCCCGCATCACCCGCACGTCCGCCACCCCACCCCGCACGCGCCGGAGCCCCGCACGCGCGATCGCGTGCGGGGCTCCGGGTGTCCGTGCGGACGGGTCAGTCGATGCGCTTCAGGCTCTCGAGGCGGCCGAGCAGGTCGCGGTCCTGGGCGTCGAGGTCGCCCTCGGCGGCGACGACGCGGATGGCGGCCTCGAAGTCGAGGTCCTGGTCGTCGGCGACGCCTGCGACGTCGGCCACGACCCAGAGGAAGCTGACGAGCTCGGGGAGGATCTCGGAGAGCACGGCGTCCGGGAAGATCGCCGCGGCCTGGCGGAACATGCGGTCGGTGGCCGGGCCGCCGAACGCGTGGTCGAGGTCGGCGACGATGCCGTCGTCCTCGTCGAGGTCGGTGGAGATCCAGTTGGCGACGTGCTCGCCGTCGAGGTGGATCGCGGAGACGAAGAGGGGCTCGCCGCCCGACTCGCTCTCGACGATCTCGGTGATCGAGTAGCCGGCGACGCCGGGAGGCGTGAGAAGGGAGTCGTCATCCATGCCGCCCATGCTATCCGGGGCGGGGACCCCGGCGGGTCCGGAAGCCCGCGCCCGTGGGCGGATCCGGGGCCGATCCCGAGCCCGTCCCGCGGGTAGCCTCGACGGATGACCATCGCCGCCGACCCCGCGCCCTCCGCGGCGGCGGTCCCCGCGACCGACCGGGTGCCTCGCGACCTGCCCGTGGTCCTGGATCCGGTCGTCTGGCACGAGCGCGCCGCCCGCCACGCCGAGCGGGCCGACGCCTTCTCCGCCGGGTTCCGCGCCCGCCGCCTCGCGGGCCGCACCCACGAGGTCGACGACTTCCTCTTCACCTACTACCCGCACAAGCCGTCGCTCCTGAGGCGCTGGCACCCGGGCGCGGGAGTCGTGCTCGCGGGCGCCGCCGCCGACGACGAGCGCGCGGCGTGGCGCTGGTACGTCGCCGAGGCGGCCGCCGCGGGGAGCGCGCCTGGCGGCGTGCGGGTCGATGCGTTCGCGTACCTCGCCGCGCGCGGATCCACCGCGTCCTTCATCGAGCGGATCCTCTCCCGCACCGCCGCGCGCCCCGGCCGCTTCTCCTGCTTCGGCCTGCACGAGTGGGCGATGGTCTACAAGGTCGGGCCCGGCGAGCAGCGGCACGAGCGGCTGCCGCTGCGCCTCGGATCCGCCGCCACCGACGAGGTCGTGGAGACGCACAAGCTGGCCTGCACCCACATCGACGCGTTCCGCTTCTTCACGCCCGAGGCCGTGCAGCGGAACGCGCTCGCGCCCACGCGCGAGACGCAGCCCGACCTCGAGCAGCCCGGCTGCCTGCACGCCGGCATGGACGTCTACAAGTGGGCCACCAAGCTCGGACCGCTCGTGCCCGGCGAGCTGCTGCTCGACGCGTTCGAGCTCGCCCGCGACATCCGCTCGCTCGACATGCGCGCGAGCCCGTACGACGTGTCCGGCCTCGGGCTCGAGGCCGTGCGGATCGAGGAGCCGGCGGGCAAGGCGCGCTACGCGGCCGAGCAGCGCGGGTTCGCCGAGCGGTCGAACGGGCTGCGGACGCGGATCCTGGCCGAGCTCGACCACGCCCGTCGCGCTGCCGCCGCCGGGCTCTAGCTGTACTCGGCCGTGACGTTGGTGACACTTCGGGGCGTGTGAAGAGGCCTCCTGGCTTGATGGAGCTGTTCAGTTCAACCATCGCCAGGAGGCCTCGATGTCCCACGGTAATGC
>NZ_JAAVCB010000149.1:0-5535 GCF_014802555.1 Clavibacter sp.
GGCGTTAGCGTGAGTCACGAAGACCTCCGGTGATGACGTGTGCTTGGTAACTCACATCGTCCCGGAGGTCTTCGCTATCCGCCCACGCGTTCACAACCTCCCGAGGAACTACAGCTAGGCGACCGCAACCGGCCGCCTAGGAGACGGTGACCGTCAGGAGGTGGCTGCCGCCGACGCGGACATGCGAGCAGTGTCCCAGGCGACGAAGAGCGCGACGGCCTCGTGGGCGAGAGCCTCCAGCTCGTCGAGGGGGCGGAGCGCGGACTTCGCACCGAGCGACCAGTCGCAGTATCCCTGGGCGAGCCATTCTCTGCCCTTGAGGTGCTCATGCACGATGGGCATCTTCCGCTTACCCAGATCAGACGTCCCATTTCGAGGTGAATTCTCGCGCACCGTGAATCGGTCCGCATCCCGCTGCAACACGTCGCCGAGGATGTCGAGATCATCGAGCCAGGTCGGTCGGTCCTTCGGGTCCTCGGGGAAATCGTCCTCATCCAAGCGCACGTTGACGCCCACGTGATATTCCAGTGTGATCTCCTCGATCGGCCGCTTGCTGTCCCGGCCGCTGACCTGGATCTGACCACACAGTCGTCGTCCGCCTTCAGGTGTGGGCCCGTCCAGCACTATCGAGGACATGCCTCCATCCCCGCGGATGATGCTCGTCGTCCATCCTTCGGGGAGGAGGTCGTCGAGCTTGAGCACCTGCATGCGGCGTTCGACCTTCTTCTTCGTCGCGGGGATGCGATCGATGTCCTCCTGGCTGAGTCGTGTGCCGCGGAACCGGGCGAGCAGCTCTTCCCAGGTCGCGACCGCGTCGACCTCGGCCTCATGTCCGTGTGCATCCGCTTGGTCGAGCACCAGGAGCACCAGGTGAGTGACCGCATCGGATTCCCGAGCGAGTTGTCCGTCCGTCACCACGTGGTCGAATTTGGCCTCGATGCCGACGCGCGTGCCAGATTCATAGGTGACCACCACGTCGATGTTCTCCTCGGCCTCGCAGCGGACGTTCGAGACCTGACCCAGCTCCTCTCGTTCGACCTCCAATGCCTCCACAACCCATGTCGTGAACGCCTGCGGGTCGTGTCGTATCTCCGCGGCTAAAGCTCGCGTGGCCATCGTCTCGGTCGTGTATATCGGGTCCATGAGCGCCTTTGCATCTTCGTATTGGGACGCTATGAGCCTAAATGCAGTTCCTCGTGCGGGGAAGTAGACCAGTGTTCCCTTTCGGGGGTGTTGTCAACCGGCGCGCAAAGCGGCACCCCATGGGCCGGGGTCAATCCCTTGGTAGGAATTCGACGTCGAGTACCGCCTGAACCGACGCGCTACCCCCGCCCCCGCACCGTCGGCCGGCAGATCAGCACCGGGCACGGTGCCGAGTGCTGCACGCGCGAGGCCGTGCTGCCGAGCAGGATCGTCGCCGTGAGGCCGCGGCTGCCGGCCGCCATGGAGACCAGTCCCGCGGATAGCTCCTCGGCGGCGCGGATGATCTCTGTCGCGGGCGATCCGCTGCGCACGTCGCGGTGGATGGCTGGGCCCCAGCCGTCGAAGACCTCGGCGACCACGTCGACGGCCGCCTCCGCGTCCCTGCGGTAGCTCAGCTCGGTCTGCGCGGGGGCGTGGTGCGGGCCGAGCTCGTTGGCGAACGGCGCGGCCGCGTACGGGCTCACGACCGCGAGCACGGTGACCTCGGTGATCTCGCGGGAGTCCGCGATGACCTGGAACTGGCGGGCTGCCTGCAGCGACGCCTGGGATCCGTCGGTGGTGACGATGACGTGCACGGTCAGACCTCCCTGTCCGTCGGGCCGGACGCGGCGACGTCGGCGGCGGCCTCCAGGTCCGGCTTCTTGGCGCCGAACGTGCGTTGCGCGAGGTAGAGCACGAGCCCCAGCGCGAGCAGGCCGCCGACCCAGAACAGGGCGCCGGGGTCGTCGACGAGCGTGTAGATCAGCACGGCGACGTTGCCGAGGATCCCGACGACGAGCAGCGGCGTGTTCGCGCGGTACGTGTCGTCCCGCTCGTCGTGGCCACGGAGCTTCAGGCACGCGACGATCACGAGCGCGTAGATGAAGAGGAGGAACACGACGGTGATGGTCGCGAGGCGGTCGACGATGTCGAGCCGCTCGTCCTCGGGGATGCTGGCCTGGCTGGACCGGATCGCCGCGCCGATGATGAGGAGGCCGGCCACCACCGCGCCGCCGAAGATCAGCGCCACGTAGGGGCTGCGGCGGGCCGGGTGCACCTTCGCGAAGACCGCCGGGACGACGTTCTCGCGGGCCATGCCGAACAGGATCCGCGACTGGGCCACCACGGTCACGAGCGCCGTGTTGCTGATGGCGACCATGGCGATGAGGCCGAAGACCACCAGCATCACGGCCGCGGGGATGACGAAGAGGTCCGCGCGCACGACCTCGGGGAGCGTGTTGCCCGCCAGCGCGTCGATCGGGACGGCGAGAGCCGCGGCCATCGAGACGAGCACGTAGACGACGCCGGCCGTCATCATGCCGCCGATGAGGGCGCGGGGGAACGCGCGCGACGGGTCGATGGTCTCTTCGGCCACGTTCGCCGCGTTCTCGAACCCGGTCATGGCGAAGAAGGCGAGCGAGACGCCGGCGAGCACGGCCAGCACGGCGGATCCGGGGCCGCCCTCGACCTGGAACTGCAGCAGCACGGCCGGGTCGCCGACGCCCTCGATCAGCGCGATCACGCCGATGGCGACGACGATGATGAGGCCGCTGATCTCGACGAAGGTCATGATCACGTTCGCGACGACGGACTCGCTGATGCCGATGAGGTTGATGAGCGTGATGACCGCGACGAACGCGACCGCGATGCCTGTGGTGGCCCAGATGGCGGACTCGGGCAGGCCGATGAGGTCGCTGAGGTAGCGCACGAAGCCGGCGGCGAGGGAACCGACGGCGGCCATGTTGGCGCTGAGCATGCAGATGGTGATGAAGAACGTGGGCACCGGGCTCTTGAACGCCTTGTTGATGTAGAGCGAGGCGCCGGCGGCCTGCGGGTACTTGGTCACGAGCTCCGCGTAGGCGAGGCCGGTGATGGTCGCGATGGAGACGCCGACGAGGAACGCCATCCAGAACGCGCCGCCCACGGCCGCGGCGACGAGGCCGACGAGCACGTAGATGCCGGATCCGAGGACGTCGCCGACCACGTAGAAGTACAGCTGCTTGACCGTGATGGAGCGCTTCAGCTCGGATCGCGGGGGTGCCTGGGCCTCGATGGGGTTCGACATTTCCCCACCCTAGGGGCGGGGTGGTGGCGGGGTCGAGGGGGTGGCGGTCACCCGCGGTCGCGTGGCGGGGTGCGGTCAAGCGCCGTCGGCGACGCGACGCAACGTGACGATCGCGTGCCGCAGGTCCGCCTCGGCGACGGGCGGCTGCGCGGCGGCGCAGGCCCCGCGGATCCATCCCGTGCGGGCGCGGAGCACGCGCTCGAGCAGTTCGCGGCCCGAGGTCCCGACGACGAGGTGCGCGCCCTCGACGTCCACCTGCTCGGCGAGGATCTGCCGCTGCAGCAGCGCCGCGAGGCTCGGCACGAGGGCGGCGCGCGACGTGCGGGTCCAGACCGAGAGCGACTGGCGGTCGATGCGCATGTCGGTCGCGACCACGCGCAGGAGCTGGATCTGCAGTCCCGTCAGCCCGTCCCATGCCGCGATCGTGGCGGCGTCCATCAGGTCGAAGACGGTCGCCATCGCGGCGATGAGCTCCTCGTGCGTGCTCGTGTCGGACACGGAGCTCCTCTGCGGCGCTGATGGGCCGGGCGGGCGGGACGCCTGCTCGTCGGAGGCACGGTATCCACCAGGACCGTTCCCGGTCCAGAGTCGCGGGCGACCGGTCACATCCGCGGATCCGGCGGGGATACTGGGGAGGCGAGCGGCCCCGCGCGGGCGGCCGCCGGGACGGGGAGGTCGCATGAGCGCAGCAGTCGACGCCGGACGGGCGCGGGCATGACGCCCCGGGTCCGCGCGCTCATCCTCAGCGGGATCATCACCGGCCTGACCATGGCGATCGTCGCGGCCGCGCGCCCCTGGACCCGCCCGGACGCACCAGACGACTGGGTCGTCTTGCGCTTCGAGGCCGGCGAGGCGGCGACCGCGTACGAGGCGTTCGAGTCGCTGGCCGCGACCGAGATCGCGGGCGACGACGCCCTGCAGCTCCTCGAGGCCGGCTGCATCGACGGCAACGAGTTCGGCGACGACTCCTACGACGTCTACTTCGTCGGCCCCGACCGCCGCATCATGTGGGAGGTGCTCGAGCCGATCTTCGCCGACGCGCCCGTGCCGTGGACCTCGGTCGAGCTCCGCCGCGGCCTCGACGATCAGGCGCCCGTGGTGGTGCGGGCGGCGCGCTGAGGCTCTGCGGCCCGGTCGATGAGGCTGCCGATGTCGGCACCCGCGCCTAGCGTCGGGGGATGACGTCGAGCGGATCCGCGCGCTGCCGCGCCGAGGGGTGCACGGCGCCGGTCGAGAGCGGTGCGCCCGTCCCGCTGTGCGCCGCGCACCTCGTGGCGGCCGCCGCAAGGGCGGAGCGCGCGCACGGCGTCGAGGACGTGCTGCCGTCGCCGTGCCCGGCGTGCGGATCCCGCCTCGGGGTGCGGTACCCGTCGGGCTGGCTGTGCGCCGTGTGCGAGTGGCGACACGGCGACCACCCGGACGGCGAGCTCGCGCCGCCACGGGTCGACGTCGTCTACTACATCCGCTTCGACGACCGGATGAAGATCGGCACGAGCGCCAACCCGCGGCAGCGCCTGGGCACGCTCCGTCACGACGAGCTCCTGGCCTTCGAGCGCGGCGGGCGGGCCGTGGAGCGGGCACGGCACGCGCAGTTCGCGCGGCAGCGCTTCGACCGCACGGAGTGGTTCGACCTCGACGTCGAGCTGCGGGCGCACGTCGCCGCGCTCGCCGCGGGGCAGCCGGATCCGTGGAAGCTGCTCGCCCGCTGGCGGAGCGAGGCGCTGGCACTGCGGGTCAGCTAACGCGGGCGGACGCGCGTCACCCGGCGGCGGCCGACGGCGGCACCTCGCGCAGGTAGGCGTCCACCAGGAACGGGCCGCGGATCTCGCGGAGCCGGTCGAGGAGCTGGTCGACCGTGCCGCGCGTGAGGCCCGAGACGCACAGGTCGTACGGTCCGAGGGGCGGCAGCTTGCCGGTACGGATGCGGATCACCTCCCAGCCGGCGGCCCGCAGCGCGCGATCCTTGCGCCGGTCGGCCTCCTCGCGGCGGCCGACGTGCTCGAGGCCGTGGCGGCCGGTGGAGTCGTACTCGATCGCGACGCGCAGCTCGGGCAGCAGGATGTCGGGCCACGCCTCGAGGTGCTCGAAGAACGGGCGCGCGAGCCGCACGGCGTTGAGGGGGGACATGCACTCGAGGCGGGCGGCCAGGTCCTGGCGCAGGCGCTCCTCGACGGCGGATGCGGGCGGCGGCGCGCATGCGCTCGCGAACGGCTCGCCGACGGGGAGGTCGGGGGTCTTCGCGCAGACGGCGGGGGAGCGGCGGGCGCGGGCGGGCGGCGGGGCGGCGA
>NZ_JAAVCB010000150.1:0-54928 GCF_014802555.1 Clavibacter sp.
GCCACATGCGACACCGGACGACGATCCTCGACCACCCGGCGAACGAGGAGAAGCCGACCATGAACAGTCAACCGGGCATTAGCGATGGGACATCGAGGCCTCCTGGCGATGGTTGAACTGAACAGCTCCATCAAGCCAGGAGGCCTCTTCACACGCCCCGAAGTGTCACCAACGTCATGGCCGAGTACACCGGGACGTGGTGGCGGAGCCGCGCGGGTCAGGGCAGCGGGATCACGCGGTCAGGGACCGTGCGGCCGCCGACCTCGGCGCGGCCGTCGTCGAGCAGCCGCGTGGCCAGCTCGCTGCCGCGGCCCTGCGTGATGCGCAGGTCGCGGCCCAGGCGGGCCGTGACCCGGAGGGCGGCGGATCCGGTCGCCTCGTCCTCGAGGACGCCGAGCGCGGGAGCGGACATTCGCGCGCGGATCGTGCCCGCGGCCTCGTCGATCCACGCCCAGGCGTAGAGGTGGTCGACCCTCGCGTCCGCGGCGGTGGCATCCGCGACGGCGGCCTGCAGGTCGAGCGCGAGCAGGTCCGCGACGGACGGCAGCTCCTGCCATGCGAAGTCGGGGCCCCATGCCGGGTCGGCCGTCACGTCCACGACGCCCGCGGGCACCCGCAGGTGGTCCACGTCGATCCCGCGCGACGCCAGCCACCACGCGGTGCCGACGGTCGGGTGGCCGGCGAACGGCAGCTCGCGTGCGGGGGTGAGGATGCGGATCGCGGCCCCGAGCGGATCCGCGCCCGGCGCGTCCACCTCGTCGACGAACACCGTCTCGCTGAAGCCGAGCGCCTGCGCGATCGCCTGCTCCCGCCCGTCCGTGCGCGGGGAGGCGAGCACGATCCCGAGCTCGTTGCCGTGCGCGCCGTGCGCGTCCGCGAACACCCGCACCACGTGCACCTCGTCCGGCCGCACGCCGTCGAGCGCCGCCACCAGGCGGGGCGTCACAGCTTCGCGTAGCGCGCGCGGGCGCCGCAGTACAGGCCGTACGCGATGAGGCCGAGCCCCGTGATCGCGAGCACGGCGACGCCCGCGGGCAGCCCCGCGAGCGACTGGAGCGCGCCGTCGAGGCCGGTGGCGCGGCTCGGGTCGGCCGTGACCGCGCCGATGACGAACAGCACCCCGACCGCGACGAGCGCGACGCCCTTGGCGATGTACCCGGCGACGCCGAGCGCCGTGATCCCGCGCCCGAGCGAGCCCGACGGCACGGAGATGTCCTCCTGGAAGCGCTTCGTCGCGCCCTTGAAGCCGAAGTAGACGCCGACCGCGACGACCGCGAGCCCGAGGACCACGAGCAGCGCGACGCCACCGGGTGCCGCGAGCACGCGGGCGCTGAGCGACTGCGTCTGCTCGGACGAGTCGCTGGATCCGCCGGTCGCGAAGCGCAGCGCGGTGGCCGCGATCGCGAGGTACGCGACGGCCTTGCCGAGCTCCTTCGCGCGCACGGCCCAGGTGCGCTTCGCGTCCTCGCCACGCGCGAGCACGGTCTCGACGAGCTGCCAGAGACCGAGCCCGAGGAGGCCGACCACGACGATCCAGAGGAGCACGCGACCGCCGGGCGATCCCGCGATGGAGCCGAGCGCGCCGGACTGGTCGGCCTCGCCGCCCCCGCCGCCCGTCGCGAGGCGGAAGGCGACCACGCCGATCAGCAGGTGCAGCAGGCCGTTGACCGCGTGCCCGAGGCGCGCGGCGACGGCGAAGCCGGGCGAGCGCTGGAGGCTCGACGCGGCGCCGGTGGCGCTCACCGGGAGGCCGTGGAGGTGCGGCCGGTGAGCTTCGCGGTGAGGCCGCGCGCCACCTTCTTCACGGGTTCGAGCGGCGCGGGTGCCGGCGGCTCGGGCTCCTCCTCGTCGGGCTCCATGATGATCTTCCAGGCGGTCCAGGCGACGGCCGTGAGCGGCACCGACAGGATCGCGCCGATGATGCCGCCGAGGATCGTGCCGGCGGTCAGGGCCAGCAGCACGACCAGGCCGTGCAGCTTGAGCGCGTTGCCGAGCACGACCGGCTGCAGCAGGTTGCCCTCGAGCTGGTTCACGAGGATCACGATGGCGACGACCCAGATGGCGGTGCCGAGGTCGTTGGTCACGAGCGCGACGAGCGCCGCGAGGATGCCCGCGACGGTGGCGCCGACGATCGGCACGAACGCGCCGATGAACACCACGAGCGACAGCGGCAGCGCGAGCGGCACGCCGAGGATGAAGAGGCCCGCGCCGATGAAGACGGTGTCGACGAGCGCGACCGTGGCGGTACCGCGGATGTACCCGCCGAGCACCTTCGAGCCCTCGTGGCCGACGCGCACGGCGCGCTTCCGGCCACGACCGCGGAACGGGCGGATGAAGAACGCCCAGATCTGCGGCCCGTCCTTGACGAAGAAGAAGAACACGACGAGCCCGAGCACCGCGCCCGTGACGACCTCGGCCGCGGCGGAGACGCCCGCGATGGCGCCGGATCCGAACTGGCTGCTGGTGAGGAAGTCCACGGCCGACTGGCGGAGCGAGTCGATCTGCGCCGAGTCGATGGGCAGCCCGCCCTCCTCGATGAACGCCTGCAGCTGGTCGACGCCCTCGCTGGTGGCCTTCACGAGCGTCGGCCACTGGCTCTGCACGCCGAAGACGACGGCCGTGACCGCGCCGCCGAAGAGCACGAGGCCGGTGAGCAGCGCGATCACCGCGGCGAGCGCGTCGGGGACTCCGCGGCGCTCCATCCAGAGCACCATCGGGCGCACGGCGCAGGCGAGGATCAGCGCGATGATCACCGGGATCACGACGAGCTTGAGCGAGATGGCGGCGTACACGATCGCGATGGCGACCACGAGGACCGCCAGGATCTGCACGCAGCGGATGGAGAGGCGGCCGAGCTTGTCCTGCCAGACGGACTGCGGGGTGGTCATGCGCTCCACCCTACGGGCGGGCGGGCCGCGTGACCGGGCCGCGGCCGGGCCCGGACACCCGCGTGACCGGCCGATACCCTCGGTCCATGGGACCCCGCCTCTCCGTCGTCCGCGAGGGCGCGCTCGATGTCGCCGACCACACGTCGATCGCGGCGCTCCTCGCGCTCGCGTTCCCCGACTTCCGCGAGGGCTACGCGGGCGCCCGCAGCTGGGCGGGCGCGCAGCCCGAGCTGCGGATCCTCGTGCACGACGGCGACGAGCTCATGGCGCACGCCGGGATCCGCCGCCTCTTCGTGGAGTTCGGCGACGGCCAGGGCGACCCGGCCGATGACCTGCTCATGGGATCCACCGGCATGGTCGCCGTGCACCCCGAGCGGCAGGGGCAGGGCCTCGGCACGCTGCTCGCCGACGGGATCCGCGGCGCGCTCGCCCGGCTCGCCGTCCCGTTCGGCCTCCTCGAGACGGGCGACGAGACCACCGGCTACTACGCGCGCCACGGCTGGATCCCGCTGCCCGGCCGCACCGGCCACTACAACGGCTTCACGCTCCTCGGCGCCGCGGGCGTCGTGCACCAGGACCACGGCTGGATGATGCTGCCGGTCACCGCGGCCGCCGACGCGTTCCCGGCGGGCGACCTCCACGTGAACGGGCAGCTGGTATGAGCGCGCCCCGTGCTGTGATCCACCGCCTCCGCACCGAGGACTGGCGCGAGTACCGCGCGCTCCGCCTCGAGATGCTCGAGGACACCCCGCTCGCCTACCTCGAGACGCTCGAGAGCGCGCGGGCGCTGCCCGACTCCGACTGGCAGGCGCGCACGCGGCGCGCCAACCAGCTCGGGAGCACCGCGTACGTCGCCGTCGAGCCGGCGACCTGCCGCTGGCTCGGCGCCATGAACGCGTTCGTCGCCGCGGATCCCACGCGCGTGATGCTCGTGAGCGTCTACATCGCCCCCGACGCCCGGGGTCGCGCCGCGGGCGTCACCGACATGCTCCTCGACGCCGTGATCGCCTGGGCCCGCGACCGCCCGAATGCGCAGGCACTCCGCCTCGAGGTGCACGAGGACAACCCGCGCGCCCGCGCCTACTACGAGCGCCGCGGCTTCCGCCTCACGGGGCGGAGCGTGCCGTACGCGCTGGATCGCATGCAGAAGGACCTCGAGATGGAGCTACCCCTCTCCGGGGACACGCAGCGGGCCGCCGCGCCGTGAGGCGCGACGGCCCTTCATGGACGCCTCGCCGTGCGGCGCGACGCTGCGGAGATGCCCGGCCAGTGCTCTGCCGGACACCGCACGATCAGGAGGCGGCTGCCACCTGGAAGACCGCGTGGAGCGCACCCGTCCACTGCGGACCAAACGCCGCGTGCGTGAACCGCTTGTAGGCGAAGGTCGTCATGCCGCGCTGCACGTCTCCCGAGTCATCGTCCGTGTTGACCCACGGCGAGCCGCTGATCCCGGCCCGGAGCTCGGTCTCGATGCCCTCGATGGCGTAGTCCTTGTTCATCCAGGGGTTCGGCTCGACCGAGCTCTCGACGCTCACGGGCTTCGTTCCGTCGTGGCCGCCGTCGAGGGCGTACCCGGTGGAGCGGTAGTCCTCGTCGTCCTGCTGGCCGGCGAACCGCACGCCGGAGGCACCCACGACGCTCGACAGGGTCGTGCCCGCCGCGGAGCCGGCAGGTGCCTGCACGCGGAAGAAGGCGGTGTCGAAGTCGACCGCGCGGTCGGTGACCCACTGCGACTTTACCGTCACGACGGTCGCCGGCCAGATGCCCTTCGGCGCGGTGCCGTCGTACTGCGGCACGAACACGAGGTCGGTGACGAACGCGCCCTTCAGCGCCGAGACGCTGCGGCCCGACGTGGTGACGAGGTCGCCGGAGGCGGAGACGACCACGTTGCCGGTGCTGCGCTGGTCGACGCCACCGCTGCGGAAGAAAACCACCCCGAGGTGGTCGTTCGCCGAGAATCCGGGAACGGGGATGGTCTCCGCGGCCGAGGGAAGAGCGGCGTCCGCGGACACGGCCGAGGTGTCGAGCGCCGCCGGGACGTCCTCGTCCGTCGTCGGCGGGTCGCCGTCGACCGGGTCGTCGTCGACGAAGGCGCTGGGCACTGCCGCGTGCATGCGCGCGGTCGTCCAGCCGGTCGCGGCGGCCGAGGCCGACGACGACGGGATGACGTGCTGCAGGATGTCGGCTGGACGAGCCGTGGCGGCGGTCGCCGCGCCCGCGGACCCGAGCAGGGTGAGAGCGAGCGCCGCGCATGCCGCGGAGCCGAGGAGAGTGGAGCATGTGGCAGGGGCCATCATTGCTTCCTTCTGTTGGATGAGGCGCACGCCGGTCAGCGTGCCCGTCGCACGTTGGCCTATCGGCGCCCCGCCATGGGGACACCGTGCACAGGCACCCCAGGAGAGGCCCGCCTGGGGAGGAGCCGGACAGAGCGGTCCGCCGACGCCGTACCGTGACTCTCGCCGACGGCACCCGCGCGTCGCCTTCTCAGATCGGTCTCCCCCTCCATGCCCCCTCCCTTCCCAGCATCCGCGCGCCTGCAGGCGACCCGCCCCTTCCGCGGGCGGCTCGGTGCCGTCGCCGCAGTGACCGCAGTGGCCCTCCTCGCGCTGGGGCTATCGCTCCCGCAGACCGCTCCCGCGCAGGCAGCCGGGCTGCCTGCGCGTGGGTCCTCCATCTCGGACATGCCTGCCTTCCCCACGCCTACCCACGTCGCCCCAGCGCAGAGCATGCCCTTCCTGGTGAAGGCCGGTCAGACGGTCGACTTCCACAACCAGGAGCTCAACGCCTCCACGAACGGGCACGGGGAGTTCCAGGAGCCCGTGGTGCTCATCGAGCCGGGTGGGATAGCCGAGAACCTCATCATCGGCCCGCTGGCAGGGGACGGCATCCACTGCCAGGCGTCGTGCACCCTCATCAACATCTGGTGGCCGCACGTAGGCGAGGACGCCGTGACGCTGCTCGACGGATCGCCGGCATCGTCCGTCGTCACGATCCGCGGCGGTGCCGTGGCGCATGCCTACGACAAGGTCGTGCAGCTGGACGGCGCGGGGACGGCGCGCTTCTCGGACTTCGCGGCGAGCGACATCGGAACGCTGGCGCGCTCCTGCGGCAACTGCCCGAATCAGTACACCCGGCACATCGTCATCAGCAACGTCTTCATCACGGGCGGCAAGTACAAGGTGGCGGGCGTCAATCAGAACTTCGGCGACACCGCCACGCTCGATCACGTCACCATCCATGGCGTGCACATGCAGGTCTGCGACCGCACCATCGGCGGCCGGGGTACCGCGGCCAAGCCGGTTCCGGGAGCAGGGGGTCCGTTCCCGCCGTACTGCGTGTTCGATCCCGGCACGATCCTCTACTCCTAGGGCGGAGGGCGCTCCGCCCTCCATGCGCGACGATGCCCGCATCCACCGGATGCGGGCATCGTCGCGTCACCGCCGCAGCTCAGTGGGCCGCCACGCCGACCTCCTCCGCGTCGCGCGTCGGGCCGGGGGTGGCCTCGGCGACGGGCGCGTCACCGGCGAGCGGCGGCAGGCCCGCGGCGACGGCCTCGCCGAGCCAGCCGTCCACGTTCGTCCAGTACTGGATGACGCGGGCGCGGAGCTCGGCCGTGGTGACCTTGCTCACGTGGCCGACGATGTTGCCGACGAGGCGCTCGCGCTGGGCGTCGTCCATCGACTCGTTGACGAGCATCCGGGCCTGGACGAAGTCGTCGTCCTCCGCGTGCAGCGTGGCTGCTGCGCGGACGAGCTCGCCGTCCTGCTCCCAGCCGGCGCTCTCGGCGGCGCGAGCCGGGTCGGCGTGCGCGCCGCCGTGCGAGTTGGGCGCGTAGACGGGCGTGCCGGCGTCCTGGAACGTGTAGCGCCCCTGGCCGTCCTTCGAGTAGCTGTGCACGGGCGACTTCGGCGCGTTCACCGGGAGCTGCGCGTGGTTGGTGCCCACGCGGTAGCGGTGCGCGTCGGCGTAGCTGAAGATGCGCGCGAGGAGCATCTTGTCGGGGCTGGTCTGGATCCCGGGCACGAAGTTCGAAGGCGCGAACGCGGCCTGCTCGATCTGCGCGAAGTAGTTCTCGGGGTTGCGGTTCAGGGCCATGGTGCCGACCTCGATGCGCGGGTAGTCCTTCTGCGACCAGACCTTGGTGAGGTCGAACGGGTTGAACCGGTACGACTTCGCCTCCTCGTAGGGCATGATCTGCACCTCGAGCTTCCACTCCGGGTGGTCGCCGCGGTCGATGGCCTCGGTGAGGTCGCGGATGTGGAAGTCGGCGTCCTCTCCGGCGATCTGGTCGGCCTGCTCCTGCTTCAGGATCTCGATGCCCTGCTGGGTCTTGAAGTGGTACTTCACCCAGAATCGCTCGCCGGCCGCGTTGATCCACTGGTAGGTGTGCGAGCCGAAGCCGTCCATGTGGCGCCAGGAGCTCGGCAGGCCGCGGTCGCCCATGAGCCACGTGACCTGGTGGGCCGACTCGGGCGAGAGCGTCCAGAAGTCCCACTGCATGTCGTGGTCGCGGAGGTGCGAGCCCGGCAGGCGCTTCTGCGAGCGGATGAAGTCGGGGAACTTGATCCCGTCGCGGATGAAGAAGACGGGCGTGTTGTTGCCGACGAGGTCGTAGTTCCCCTCGTCCGTGTAGAACTTCAGCGCGAACCCGCGGGGGTCGCGCCACGTGTCGGGGCTGCCCTGCTCGCCGGCGACGGTGGAGAAGCGCGCGAGCATCTCGACCTCGGCGCCGGGCTGGAAGAGGGAGGCGCGGGTGTACGCGCTCACGTCGCCGGTGACGCGGAAGGTGCCGAACGCCCCGCCGCCCTTGGCGTGGACGACGCGCTCCGGAATGCGCTCGCGGTTGAACTGCGCGAGCTTCTCGACGAGGTAGTGGTCGTGCAGCGGGATCGCGCCGTCGGGGCCGACGGAGAGCGAGTGCTCATCGCTGGCGACCGGAGCGCCGGAGTCCGTGGTCGTGTACTTCTGGTCGGTCATGGTGTTTCTCCTGTCAGCGGTGGAACGGGGAGGTGCTGGCTCGGGTGGTCGGCCGAGGGCGCACCGGTGGCGACCGCTAGGTCGCGACGGTGGGACCGGGATCCGCGGCTGCGGTCCGGCATTCGGGGCACAAGCCCCAGTACGTCACCTCGGCGCTCGCCACGAGGAACCCCGCCGAGTCGGACGGCGCGAGGCAGGGGGACTCCCCCACCGCGCAGTCCACGTCGACGATCGTCCTGCAACCTGTGCACACGAGGTGATGGTGATTGTCGCCCGTCCGGCGCTCGTAGCGCGCGGACGATCCCGCGGGCTCGATGCGGCGCACGAGCCCCGCGGCCGCGAGCGCGCCGAGCACGCCGTAGACCGCCTGGATGCTCGTGCCGGGGAGCTCGCCCTTGACCGCGCGGAGCACCTCGTCGGCGTCCGAGTGCGGTGCCGCGTCGACGGCCGTGAGGACGGCCACGCGCGGCCGGGTCACGCGCAGCCCCGCCTCCTTGAGCGCGGCGCGCAGAGCGTCGGCGTCGAGGGGCGGCGCGTGGTCGGTGGGCATCGCCGCAGTCAAGCACACTTCCCTTGAATCGTTCAAAACAACGCGTGAACGCGGCGCGTCGCGGACAGGAGCGTGCCTAGGCTCGACAGGCGGCCCACCCGGCCGCAGGAGATCGGAGCACCGCATGAAGCACATCCACACCGGCACGGGCCTCGACGTCGGCCGCATCGGCCTCGGCTGCATGGGCATGAGCGCGTTCTACGACGGCGCGGGCCAGGACGAGGCGGAGTCGATCCGCACCCTGAACCGCGCGGTCGACCAGGGCATCACGCTCTTCGACACCGCCGAGGCGTACGGGCCGTTCACGAACGAGCGCCTGGTCGGATCCGCGCTGGCAGGCCGCCGCGACGACATCGTCATCGCCACCAAGTTCGGCCTGCTGAAGCACGCACCGGGCAAGGACGCCGAGGACTACGAGCGCGGCATGGACAGCTCGCCCACGAGCATCCGCATCGCCGTCGAGGCCTCGCTGCAGCGCCTCGGGACCGACCGCATCGACGTGCTGTACCAGCACCGCGTCGACCCGGCCGTGCCGATCGAGGAGACCGTCGGCGCGATGAAGGAGCTCGTCGACGAGGGCAAGGTCCTGCACCTGGGGCTCTCCGAGGCCGGCCCCGACACGATCCGCCGGGCCCACGCCGTGCACCCCATCTCGGTGCTGCAGAGCGAGTACTCCATCTGGACCCGCGACCCCGAGGGCCCCGTTCTCGACGTGCTGCGCGAGCTCGGCATCGGGCCGGTCGCCTACTCGCCGCTCGGCCGCGGCTTCCTCACCGGCGCGATCTCGAGCATCGCCGACCTCTCCGAGGCCGACTACCGCTCCTCGTCGCCGCGCTTCGCCCAGGAGGCGTTCGCGCAGAACATGCGCATCGTCGACGCCGTGAAGGACGTCGCGGGCGAGCTCGACGCGACGCCCGCCCAGGTCGCGCTCGCGTGGATCCTCGCGCAGGGCGACGACATCGCCGTGATCCCCGGCACCAAGCGCGTCACGCGCCTCGACGAGAACCTCGCGGCTGACACCGTGCGCCTCACGCCGGAGCAGCTGACGCGGATCTCGTCGCTGCCGACTCCCGCTGGCGACCGATACGCGGACATGAGCGCCATCGACAGATGAAAACCTCCGTGGTGATCTCCGGGGATCCCCACGGAGACGCCGGTCGCGCCCCGTGCGGGGGTGAAATGTAATCAAGTGAGCGGGTTGCCGCAACCAGATCCGAGCCCTTTTGGCCGGACAAGTCCCGCCCGTTAGCGTGCTCCGCGTGACCAGCCTGTCGATCCGCACACCTCATTCAACCGGCTCCTCCTCGGCCCCCGGGCGCACCATCTCCGGCACGGCCGATCCCCTCCTCCTCCTCGCCGCCCTCGACGCCGCCGCCCGGGAGCTCGGGCTCGTCCAGCTCCCGGGCGACCCCCCGGGTGCCGACGGCCCCGACGCCATTGCGCGGGTCTGGCGCGATGCCGCGGGCGGCGAGGTGCGCGTCGTGACCGCCTTCGGTCAGCTCGCCCCGCGGTCCCTCCTCCCCGCGACCCCGCGGAGCCGCTCCTTCCACGCGACCCTGCACGCGGATGCGCCCGAGGTCGCGGACGCCCTGCACGACTCCATCCGCATCCACGACCGCTGCCTCTCGGAGGAAGAGCAGACGGCCGTCGTCGACGCCATGCCCATGCTCGGCTGGGCGGTGCACGCGCACCCCTTCCCGGCCGGGGGCTGGCGCGTGGTCTTCCGCGACCACCTCGTCGAGAACTCGCTCGGCCTCGTGCGCGCGCTCCTCGCGTCCGGGCTGCGACCCGAGGACGCGATCGTGCTGGACAAGGGCGACCAGACCCTCAACCGCGTGCGCATCGCCGCGACCCTGCGCGCGCTCGGGGTGAATGTGCGCCGGCTCGACAACTCCGCCGTCGACGGCACCGCCCCGGCCGGCGAGGCGGCCCGGGCCGTGGAGTCCGCCCGGGCGGTCGACCGCTTCATCGCCGACGCCCACGGATCCGGTCAGCGCGTCGTGATGGTCGACGACGGCGGGCTCCTCGGCCTCACCGACCACCGCGGGGATCCGGTGCTCCGGGAGCGCCCCGACGCGGCCGTCGAGCTCACGGTCAGCGGACTGAAGCGCCTGGCCCGCAGCCCGCTGGCCCGAGACCTGCCCGTCGCCAACATGGCACGGTCGGAGGTCAAGCAGCGCATCGGCTACGACGAGATCGCGGACTCCTGCCTCCGTCGGCTCCGCGAGGCCCTGCGCGGCGAGAAGCTCATCGGGAAGCGGGTCGTGAGCGTGGGCTTCGGCACGCTCGGTGCGCGCATGGCCCGCGGCCTCCGCTCGCTGGGGTGCCGCGTGGTCGTGGTGGACACCGACCATCTCCAGCTCATCGCGGCCGCGGAGGACGGCTTCGAGACGACCCCCTCGATCCACGAGGCGGTCGCCATGCAGCCCACGCTCCTCATCTCCAGCACCGGAGAGCCGATCGCGGACGCCGCCACGCTCGCATCGCTGCCGAGCACCTCCTACGTGACCGCATTCGCGACCGCCGACCTCTCGGCCCTCCGCGACCACCACGTCGCCGGCGGACCGACCGTGCTGGGCGACGGGCGGTCGTTCAACCTCCACCGGTTCGAGGGGATCCCGAACGGCGGCTACGACCTGTACCGCGCGGCGACCTACATCGTGCTGGGCAGGCTCGCCGAGCGCGTGGACGCCGAGCCCGACGCCCGCGTCCAGCTGGCGGACGTGGACGCGTGGGTGCGCGGGTCCGGCCTCTACGCCCGGTACTACGAGCACCACTTCCAGGAGGGCCGGACGTGCGCGTGACGGTGGTCGGCGGCGGCCGCATCGGACGGCTGCGCGCCGCCCTGCTCGTGGGGATGGGGCACGACGCCGAGATCGTCGACCCGCAGCTGGATCCCCGCGCCGAGCCCTTCCTCGTGCACCCGGACGTGGCGAGCGCGCCCGGCGCACCCGCCGTCTGGATCGTCGCGACGCCCACGTCGACGCACCTGCGGATCATCCGCGAGATCGTCGCCCGGGAGCCCGCGGCGGCGGTGCTCGTGGAGAAGCCGGTCTGCTCCCCCGAGGACCTGCCCGCCCTGCTGAGCCTGCTGGCGGAGCACCCGGACCTCGTGCTGGAGGTGGCGTCGCAGTACCAGGACAGCATCGCGATCCGCGCCCTGGGGCACGAGGCCCGCATCCGCCCGCATCACGCCCTGAGTGTGAGCTTCGTCAAGGACCGGCGTCCCGACGAGGCCCGCGGACGCTTCACCGACTGGGTCGCCGGGGTGCTCGGCTACGAGTGGCCGCACATCTACGCCATCGCCCGCTCCCTCGGGGTCGCCGGCGACGACCTGCGCGAGACCGCGCCCGGCCGGTCCGCGCTCGATCTCGCGGACGTCGACGGGTACCTCGTCGAGGCCCGCTACGCCACCACCTCCGGTAGCGGGCGCGACGTCACGTTGCACAGCCGGATCGCGGGTGCATCGGAGCTCGTCCCCGCCGACGGGTGGGGCGAGGCGCGGTGCGACCCCGCGAACCACCGCGTGGTGCGACTGGACGACGGCCGCGAGCGGATCACACTGTGGCTGGCCCCGTCGTACGCCTCGTCGACGACGTTCCCGTCGGCGCAGACAGCCCTGCTCGTCCACGAAGGGCCAGACGGCCACAGGGTGCGCGACATCCCCGACGACCCGCTGCGGATCTCGATGCGCGACTCCCTCCTGCGGCTCGTCATCCGGCGGCCGCGGCGCATGGACGTCGACCTCGACATGATCGAGCACACCGACCTCCTGCTCGAGCTCGGGTCACCCCCGACCCCGGAGCTGAGCGGGACGCATGCGTTCCGCTGACGTCGCGCTCCTCGGGTACGGCGCGATGGGACGCGCGTACCACCGCCTGCTCCGGACGCACCCGGACCTCGTGCCGCTCGTGGGCCGGCTGCACGTAGGCTCCCGCCGCGCGCCCGAGCCATGGGAGCCGCTCGACGACCGGGACGCCGTCGGAACCCTGGACGACGCGCTCGCGGAGGGCCCGCCGGCGGTGATCATCGCGACCCCGCCGCCGACCCACGAGGCGCTCGCCCACCGCGCCCTCGACCTCGGGGCGCACGTGCTGGTCGAGAAGCCGGCGGCGCTGACCGGCGACGGCATCCGGGCCCTGAACCGGCACGCGGACGCGGCGGGCCGGAGCGTGCAGGTCGTCAGCCAGCTGCGTCAGGTCGCGGCGTGGGGACGGGCGCGCGATCGGATCCGCGCGGGCGCGCTGGGCATCGTCCGCAGCGCGCTCGTGGACATCCCGCTCTGGCGGTCGGACGCCTACTTCGCCGCGTCGCCCGCGCGCTCGGAGCACGAGCTCGCGAACCTCGCGTACCACGAGCTCGACCTCGCGATCTGGTGCCTCGGACCGGTCGACGGGGTCACGGTCGTGCCGGCGCACGTCGGCGCCGGGGAGGATCGCGCCACCCGGCACCCGCCGTTCACCGCGGTCCTCGAGCAGGCATCCGGCTGCCTCACCACGCTGCGCTACACGACGCGCGCCTTCCCGGGCCGGGCGCCCCGGGTGACGATCGACGGCACCGCCGGGTCGCTCGTGCTCGAGTCGGGCGCCGCGGTCGTGGATCTCGCGCCCCCGGCCGTCGACGTGCCCGACGCCGGCCTCTACGCGCGCCAGACCTCCGTGCCCGAGGTGGACCCGGACTGGCTCGCCCCCCACGCCGCGCAGCTGCGCGGCTTCCTCGCCGATCCGTCGCGGACGTCACCGCGGCGCATCGACGAGACCTCTGTCCGCACCACCGACCTCATCCACCGAATCCAGCGCCACCTGAACAGAGAGGAACCGGCATGACGCACGTCATGTTCACCATCGTCGAGGACGAGTTCTCCCGCGACTTCCTGCAGCACCCCTTGGATGCGCTGATCGCCGCATCCGTGCTCGCCCGCGACGGGCACGACGTCGCGATCTGGGACCAGCGCGTCGCGAAGATCCCGCCGACGGGGCTCGACCCCGCGTACGTCGTGGTGGTGACCGCCATCGCCGACCGGGCACAGTGCTACCCGCTCGACCTCGCTCCTGTGCGGAGGTCGGTGGAGGGGATCCGCGACCGGTGGCCGCAGGCGCGCGTCATCGCCGTCGGCCCGCACGGCACGCAGCTGCCCCAGCCCACGCTCGAGGACCTCGGGGTCGACTACGTCGCGCGCGGCGAGGCCGACGCGGCGGCCATCGGCGCGGTGGCGCTGCTCGAGGAGGGCGGCGCGCCCCTGTCGCGCGTCCTGCCGTTCTCGGGCCGGTTCGCGCCGCTCTCCGCCGAGGAGATGCCGGTGCCCGACTACGACCTCATCGACGCGAGCGCGTACACGGCGGAGACCTTCACCGACGGATCCCTGCACCGCAGCACCTGCGGCATCGTCCTCGGCGTGC
Organism: Clavibacter sp.; assembly: GCF_014802555.1. Lineage (NCBI taxonomy): Bacteria > Bacillati > Actinomycetota > Actinomycetes > Micrococcales > Microbacteriaceae > Clavibacter > Clavibacter sp. Next base: position 13,815 of record NZ_JAAVCB010000150.1, read on the forward strand.
GGGGCTGCACCTACGGCTGCTCCTTCTGCCACCTGCCGTTCGGCACGAGGATGCGCGCCGAGCCCGTCGAGACGACGCTGGCGACCATCGAGCAGCAGACCTCGCGCGGGGTGTCGGACATCTTCTTCCTCGACTACGTCTTCGGCCTCCACCGGTCCTTCTACACGGACCTGTGCCGGGAGATGACGGGCCGCGGCGTGAGCTGGACGGGGCAGACCCGCACGGAGGTCGTGCTCCGCACCGACGTCACGACCTGGGCGGAGGCGGGGTGCCGCGGGATGTGGCTGGGCGCCGAGTCGCCCGCGGTGAGCGAGACCGGGGTGGGCAAGCGGATCCCCGCCGAGAAGATCCAGCAGGCCATCGAGAAGCTGTCGCACGCGGGCATCACCCCGTTCGCGTTCGTGCTGCTGGGGCTGCCGGACGACCCCACGTGCCGCTCGGGGGAGATCGTGGACTGGGCAGCGACGATCCCCGGCTACTTCGGCCTGAACCAGCTCTTCCTGCGTCCCGGCACGCCGCTGTACGACGAGATCGCGGCGCGCTACTCGCCGGACGGGCCCCCGCGCGACTGGTACGGGGTCGACCGCATCACGCAGCGGTACCGGCAGGAGTACCCCGCCGACCTCGACGACCTCGAGCGCCGGCTGCAGGCGCTGCCGAACTACATCGGGAACGCGCTGTACTGATGCCCGGTCATGTCCTCGTCACGGTGCCGCCCGCCTCCGCGCACTCCTACGACCACGTCGGGTACGCGGTCGACCTCGTGGTCGCGGGCGCCATCGCGGCCGCGTGCGGGGACGCTGGCGGCGCCGGCCCGGGGGCGACCGTCGCGGTGACGCGGGACGACCACAACATCCCCGCGGTCGCGGCGGGGCCGCCGGCCGACCTGGCGCACCTGCGAGGCATGGCGCGGAGCATCGTGGGGCGGCCGGTCGCCATTGCGGGAACGGGTGCGCCGCCGATCCAGGACCTCGCGCGCGGCGTGTGGTCTGAGCTGGACGCCCGCGGGGTGCTCGAGAGCGCGACGTACAAGCGGATGCAGTGCCCGGCGTGCCGCACGCTCGCCGACACCGCGGGATCCGTCGCGCGCTGCCCGACCTGCGGCGCGACGGGCCTCGTGCTCCGCTCGGAGCGGAACTGGTTCCTGCGGACCGCTCCCTTTCAGGAGGCGCTCGGGGCCTGGCGCGACGGGGTGGCGCTGCGCGGCCCCGCCGTGCCGCTCGCCCGGGCCGCGCCCGCCGCCCCCGCCCGGCTCAGCGTCTCGCGCGCCGCCGAGCGCACCGGCGGGGCGGGCGTCGCCGTGCCGGGGGACGCCGACCAGGTGATCCACTCGGGTCTCGTGGCCGCGTGCAGCTACCTCCTCGAGCGGCCGGAGGGCGGCTGGGCGGCGGCGGGCACCCGTGTCCAGGTCTGCGGGAAGGGGCTCGTGAACCTGCACCTGACGCTCGTCCCCCTGCTCTGCACCGTCCTAGGGCTGCCGCGCGCCGACGTCATCCACGTGCACCACCACGTGTCGGTCGACGGCCGATCCCCGCAGGCGGCGTCCGCCGACGGCACGACGGCGTCGCGCCTGCTCACGGATCATGGGCCCGCCGCGCTCCGCTGGTGGATCCTGCGCCTCGGCCTCCCCCGGCGCGACGCGGCCCTGCGCCTCCGCGACCTCGCCCGCCTGGCCGACCGGGAGCTGCCCCGGCTGCGCGCGGGCTCGGTCGCGGCCCACCCTCCGAGGCTCGCCGCGCTGGACGCGCTCGACCTGGGCGGCATGACGCGCGCGCTCCTCGCCGGACCCGCGGACGGCGCGCCCGAGGACACGGCACCGGGACGTGCTCACGATGGGATCGCCGGGTTCGTCCGCTGGGCCACGGCGCCGTGACCCCGGCCGTGACGCGGCTCTCCCGCCGCCTCCTCGCCCTGCTCGTGCTCGTCCGCGCGGCGGGGTTCACCTCGATCGTGGCCGTGGTGTGGTTCCGCGGACAGCACGCCACGGGCGAGATCGCGGTGATCCTCACGGCGTTCGGCGTCGGATCCGTGCTGCTCCCGGCAGCCGCGGGCCTCCTCCTCGGCGAACGGCCGCTCCGACCCGTGCTCGTGGCGACGCTCGTGCTCAACGGCGCCGCCCTGATGCTCCTGCCGCTCACCGCGGGTGCGTCGCTCGCGCTGCCCACCGCCGCCATGTTCGCGATCGGCGCGTCGTCGAGCCTCGCGCGGTCGCTCATCGGGACGCTCCTCACGGTCGCCGCCCCCGCGGACCGGCAGGCACGGACGCAGTCGATCATCTCCTGGAGCGCGAACGTCGGCGGCGTCGTGGCCACGGGCATCGCCGGTCTCGTCGCCGCGTCGGGCTCGGACCTCGGGCCGCTCTTCGCCGTGGAGGGCGCGGTGCTGCTGGTCGCGGCGTCCCTCATCCCCCGCGCCGCCGCCGTCACGCGCGCGGCACCGTCAGGCGCCCCCGGCATCCGGGGCACCGTGACGCGCCTGCGGTCCGCGCTCGTGCTCGCGGCGGGGGCGACCGCCGTGATGCAGGGCCTCGGCATGCAGTTCGCGCTCACGACGGCGACCCCGGAGTCGTACGTGTACGCGGCGCTGACCAACGTCGTGCTCCTGATCGTCGCGCAGCCGGTGGTGCTGCGCGTCGTCCGCGACGCCTCCGCGCCCGCCTACCTCGTCGCCGGCTTCGCGGGGGCGGCGGTGACCGCGGTCGCGGTCGCGGCGACCGACAGCTGGCTGGTCTTCGGCGTCGCCTGGACCGCGTGCGAGCTGCTCCTGACGGCGGGCATGGTGCCCGCGATCCTCGCCCGGACGCCGGCGTCACTGCATGTGGCCGCGCTCGGCGTGGTCGGGTCGTCCTGGGGGCTGACGGCCGCCCTCATGCCACCCGTCATCGCAGCCGCCGTCACCGCCGCGGGGGCGACGGGCAGCTGGGGCGTGTTCGTCGCCATCGGGGTGGTCGCGTCGCTCGGATCCGCGCTCGCGATCGGGCTCCGGCCGGGCGCGCGCCCGACCGAGGGGCGCGACGACCGGGAGGAGCCGGTGCTCGGCTGAGACGGATCAGACCGCCTGCTCGAGCCCCCGCCGTCGATTGGCGAGCACGGGCAGCGTGCTGCGCGCAGCCTCGACGGCCGACGGGTCGATGTCGACGACGAGCAGCTCCTCCTCGCCGCCGAGGCGGTGCAGCACCTCGCCGAGCGGGGAGACGACGGCGCTGCGGCCGATGCCCGTGGGCGCGCCGCTCGCGGGGTCGTGGCCGCGGGATCCCGCCTCGAGCGTCGCGGGGTCGCCCTGGCCGACCGCGACCACGAAGGTCGTGGAGTCGAGCGCGCGGGCCCGCAGCAGGAGGTCCCACTGGTCGGCCTTGCCGGGGCCGGCGCCCCAGCTCGCGCACACGATGCTGACCACGGCGCCCCGGTCGGCGCCCGCGAGGAAGAGCGCGGGGAACCGCACGTCGTAGCAGGTGGCGAGCGATGCGCGGGTGCCGCCGACCTGGATCACGGCGACGGCATCGCCCGGGTCGACGGCGTCGGACTCGCGGAACCCGAACGCGTCGAAGAGGTGGATCTTGTCGTACGAGGATGCGCCCTCGGCCGGCGCTCCCGCGGGCCGAGCGACCAGCAGCGTGTTGCGCACCCGCCCGTCCGCGCCGGGAGTGAACATGCCCGCCACGATCACCACGCCGAGCCTTTCGGCGATCGCCCGCACGCCCGACGCCCACGGTCCGTCGAGCGGCTCCGCGATCTCGGGCAGCGGGTTCCCGAACGCGCGCTGCGCCGCCTCCGGGAACACCACGAGCTCGGCGCCCTGCCGCGCGGCGTCCTCCGCGAAGCGCCCGATCCGTGCGAGGTTCTCCGCGGGATCCGGCGAGCTGATGATCTGTGCGAGCGCGATCTTCATGGTCCTCCTCGTGATGTATACATAGCGTATGCGAGAACGGGCGGGCGATCCAGGCACCTCGGCGAGCGCCCTCTCCGGCCGCGAGCGGGCCTACGAGTTCCTGCACGCGCACGTCCTCACCGACCCGGATCAGCAGGGCGCGTTCCTCAACGAGCAGGAGCTCGCCGAGCGCATCGGCGTCTCCCGCACGCCCGTCCGCGAGGCCCTGCTGCTGCTCGCCGCCGACGACCTGGTGGAGATGATCCCCAAGCGCGGCGCGCGCATCCCCGTCATCACCGGCCGCCAGATCGCCGAGCTGATGGAGTTCCGCGGCGTCCTCGAGCGCCACGCGGCCACGAGCGCGGTGGAGCACCATCGCACGCCGCTCGACGCGATGCGCGAGGTGCTCGAGCAGCAGCGCGCGATGGTCGAGGAGCCGCCGCGCGAGAGCGGCCGTGCGTTCATCGAGCACGACCGTCGGTTCCACCAGCTGCTCGTCGACGCGGCGGGCAGCGAGCTCATGAGCCGCACCTACGCGAAGCTCCGCGCCCGCCAGATCCTCGTGGGCGTCGAGGCGCTCTACCGCGCCACCGACCGGCAGGACCGGGTCTGCGAGGAGCACGCCGGCATCGTCGACGCGCTGGCCGCGGGCGATGCCCAGGCCGCGCGCGACGCGATCGACCGCCACCTCGCCGTCACGCTCGACGTGCTGCTGCGCGCCTGATTCCCGCCGCGGCCGCCGCCGTGCGGATCCGCCGAGCGACCCGGAACGCGACGACGCCGGGACCCCGGAGGCGGGGATCCGGGCCCCGCCGGGTCGCGCGGCGAACGTCAGACCCGTGCCGCCGCCACGCCCTCGGCGCCGGTGCGCACGTACTCCTCGTCCTCGGACGCGTCGGAGTCGCGGCCCATCGCGAGGTCCACGAGCGTGAGCACGACCGCGGCCGTGAGGTAGAGCGCGATGCCGACCCAGCTGCCGGTCTCCTCGTAGATGATCGTGAACATCAGCGGCGCGATGGCCCCGCCGATCACGCCCGCGATCGTGTACGCGAGCGAGGCACCCGTGTAGCGGAGCCGCGGCGAGAACTGCTCGATGATGTACGCCGCCTGCGGCCCGTACATGAAGGAGTGGAAGAAGAGGCCGAGCACGATGCCCACTCCGAGCACGAAGGTCGACGAGCCGTCGGTGATCGCGAAGAAGACGTACGCCCAGACGGCCGCGCCCACCGCGGCGGCCGCGTACAGCGCCCGGCGGTTGATGCGGTCGCTCACGGCGCCCGCGAACGGGATCGTGAACAGCTGCACGGCGGATCCCACGAGCACCGCCACGAGCACCTGGCTGCGCTCGAAGCCGAGCGAGTTGACGCCGTAGGTGAGCGTGAAGACGGTGAAGAGCGCGTAGAGGACGTCGGGTCCGACGCGGGACAGGATCGCCGCGACGAGCGGCCGCATCTGCGTGCGGAAGACCTCCGACACGGGCGCGCTCGGCCGGTCGCCGCGCTCCTGGAGCGCCTTGAACACGGGGGTGTCCTCGAGCTTCAGGCGGATCCAGAGGCCGAACGCCACGAGCAGCGCCGAGAGGAGGAAGGCGACGCGCCAGCCCCAGTCGAGGAAGTCCTCCTCGGTGAGCAGCACGGTCAGCAGCGCCAGCGCGCCGTTGGCGAGCAGGTTGCCGGCGGGCGGGCCGACCTGCGCGGCCGACGACCAGAACCCGCGCTTGCGCGGATCCCCGAACTCGCTCGAGAGCAGCACCGCGCCGCCCCACTCGCCGCCGACGCCCACACCCTGCGCGAAGCGGAGGAGCACCAGGATGATCGGCGCCGCGAGCCCGATGGTCGCGTAGCCGGGGAGCACGCCGATGAGGAACGTCGCGATGCCGATGAGCAGCAGCGTGAGCACGAGCACGGGCTTCCGGCCGATCTTGTCGCCGAGCCGCCCGAAGACGAACCCGCCGACGGGGCGCGACACGTAGCCGACCGCGTAGGTGGAGAACGCGAGGATCGTCGCCGTGTAGGGATCCGACGACGGGAAGAAGACGACGGGGAACACGACGGCGCTGGCCGCCGAATAGACGGCGAAGTCGTACCACTCGAGCGAGGTGCCGGTGAGGCTCGCGGTGAACGCCTTCACGAGCTCGCGGCGGGTGGGCTTCTCGGTCGCGGCGGGTGCCGCGGGCGCGCCGGATGCGGGCGCGGGCGTCGCCGGGGAGGCGGTGGGGTCGTCGGCCATGGGGCTCCTCGGGTGGGTGGGGCCGTGCGGTGGATCCGGCGATCGGACCCCGCCCGGCGTCCGGTCGGTGTGTTGTATACAGTAGGCATACCGAGGCCCCGGCACCATGGTCGAGGCACCCGGATCCGCATCTCTTCACACGCTCGAAACACCACCGGAGGACCGATGACCACCCTGCGCTTCCAGCTGCCCGACGGATCCACCCCGAGCGTCGAGGTCGTGTCGCTCCTCAACGCGGGCTACGCGGGCCGCGACCAGGCCGAGGTGCAGGCGCACATCGACGAGCTGGCCGAGCTCGGCGTGCCCGGCCCCGAGACCACGCCTGCGCTCTACCCCGTCGCGCCGTACCTCGCGTCGCAGGCCGACACGGTGCCCGCGCAGCACGGTCGCACCTCGGGCGAGGCCGAGTGGGCCCTCGTGGTCACCGACGACGACGTGCTCCTCACCGTCGCGTGCGACCACACCGACCGCGCGCTCGAGGTGCACGGCGTCGCGTGGAGCAAGAACGCCGGACCCGACGTGCTCGGGCGCAAGGCCTGGCGCCTCGCCGACGTGCGCGACCGCCTCGACGCGATCCGCCTCCGCGGCTGGGTCGGCGAGGAGGGCGCGGAGGAGCTGATCCAGGACTCCACGCTCGCCGCTCTCCTCACGCCCGACCACTGGCTCGAGGTGCTCGCCGAGCGCGGCCTCCGCGTCCCCGGCACGGTGCTCATCTCGGGCACGGTCGCGATGATCCCGGGCGTCGACCAGTTCGCGTCGCGCTGGCGCGTGCAGCTCGAGGATCCCGCCACCGGCGAGACCATCGACGCCGCGTACCGCGTGCAGCTGCTCCCCGAGGCGATCGGCTGATCGGCTCCGCCGGCTCCCGGGGACCCGCCTGCCGGGCCCCGGCCTTCCGGTACGCTGAGCGCATCCACCCGCCTCCAGGAATCCGGAGTCCCATCGTGCCCACGATCGTCGTCGAAGTGATGCCCAAGGCCGAGCTGCTCGACCCCCAGGGGAAGGCCGTGGCCGGCGCGCTGGCCCGCCTCGGCAAGGACCGCTTCACCGGCGTCCGCATCGGGAAGCGCTTCGAGCTCACCGTCGAGGGCGAGGTGGACGACGCGCTGCTCGCCGACGTCCAGAGCCTCGCCGCCGACATGCTCTCCAACTCCGTCATCGAGGACGTCATCAGCGTCCACGTCGCCGGGCTCGACGGGTTCGGCATCTCCGCCGAGGCCGACATGTCCACCGGCAACGTCACCGACGACCACACCATCGCGGAGGGCGGCACGGCCGACACCGACGTCGCCGCGCACCCGCTCCCCCACGGCTCCGCCGCGGCGGAGCAGCGCTGATGCGCGTCGGGGTCATCACCTTCCCGGGATCCCTCGACGACCGCGACGCGCAGCGCGCGGTCCGGCTCGCGGGCGCCACGCCCGTCGCGCTCTGGCACGGCGACCACGACCTCCAGGGCGTCGACGCGATCGTGCTCCCCGGCGGCTTCAGCTACGGCGACTACCTCCGCGCGGGCGCCATCGCGGCCTTCGCGCCGATCATGCGCGAGGTGGTGGACGCCGCCGAGCGCGGCGTCCCGGTCCTCGGCATCTGCAACGGCTTCCAGATGCTCACCGAGGCGCACCTGCTGCCCGGCGGGCTGATCCGCAACGAGGCCGGGAACTTCGTCTGCCGCGACCAGCGCCTCCGCGTCGAGGCCACCGGCACCGCGTGGACGAGCGCGTTCACCGCGGGCGAGGAGATCACCATCCCGCTCAAGAACGGCGAGGGCGGCTTCATCGCCGACGCCGACACGCTCGACCGCCTCGAGGGCGAGGGCCGCGTGGCCTTCCGCTACCTCGGCGGCAACCCGAACGGATCCCTGCGCGACATCGCCGGGATCACCAACGCCCGCGGCAACGTCGTCGGCCTCATGCCCCACCCCGAGCACGCCGTCGAGGAGGGCTTCGGACCGGACACCCCGGCCGCCATGCGCTCCGGTGTCGACGGCCTCCGTCTCTTCACGTCCGTCCTCGAAGGAGTCCTCGCGCAGTGAGCGTCCACCCCGATCCCGCATCCGTCCCCACCGAGACCCCCGCGGGAGAGGGACGCAGCCTCCGCCGCCACGTCGCCGACACCGTCGAGATGGCTGAGCGGACCCCCGAGAAGGAGCAGCCGTACGCGGCGCTCGGGCTCACCGAGGGCGAGTACCTGAAGATCCGCGAGATCCTCGGCCGCCGCCCCACGAGCGGCGAGCTCGCCATGTACTCGGTCATGTGGAGCGAGCACTGCTCCTACAAGTCCTCGAAGAAGTACCTGCGCCAGTTCGGGCAGAAGGTGTCCGAGTCCATGAAGAAGGACCTCATGGTCGGCATGGGCGAGAACGCGGGCGTCGTCGACGTGGGCGAGGGCTGGGCCGTCACCTTCAAGATCGAGAGCCACAACCACCCCTCCTACATCGAGCCGTTCCAGGGCGCGGCCACCGGCGTCGGCGGCATCGTCCGCGACATCATCTCGATGGGCGCCCGTCCCGTCGCGGTCATGGACGCGCTGCGCTTCGGCGACATCGACGACCCCGACACCGCGCGCGTCGTGCACGGCGTGGTCGCGGGCATCAGCTTCTACGGCAACTGCCTCGGCCTCCCGAACATCGGCGGCGAGACCTACTTCGACCGCGTGTACCAGGGCAACCCGCTCGTCAACGCGCTGGCGGTGGGCGTCCTCCGCCACGAGGACCTCCATCTCGCCAACGCGCGCGGCGTGGGGAACAAGGTCGTGCTGTTCGGCGCCCGCACGGGCGGCGACGGCATCGGCGGCGCGTCCATCCTCGCGAGCGACACCTTCGCCGACGGCGGCCCGACCAAGCGCCCCGCGGTGCAGGTCGGCGACCCGTTCGCCGAGATGGTGCTCATCGAGTGCTGCCTCGAGCTGTTCGCGAAGGACCTCGTCGAGGGGATCCAGGACCTCGGTGCCGCGGGTATCTCCTGCGCCACGAGCGAGCTCGCGTCCAACGGCGACGGCGGCATGCACATCCGGCTCGAGGAGGTGCTGCTGCGCGACCCGTCGCTCACGGCCGAGGAGATCCTCATGTCGGAGAGCCAGGAGCGCATGATGGCGGTCGTGAAGCCCGAGAAGCTCGAGGGCTTCCTCGAGGTCGTCCGCAAGTGGGACGTCGAGACGAGCGTGCTCGGCGAGGTCACCGACACCGGCCGCCTGGTCATCGACCACCACGGCGAGCGCATCGTGGACGTCGAGCCGCGCACGGTCGCGGTCGACGGCCCCGTCTACGACCGGCCCGTCTCCTACCCCACGTGGATCGACGCCCTCCAGGCCGACTCCGCGTCGCGCCTCGCGCGCCCCACCGCGCCGGACGACATCAAGGCGCAGTTCCTCCAGCTCCTCGGCAGCCCGAACCTCGCCGACGCGTCGTGGATCACCGACCAGTACGACCGCTACGTCATGGGCAACACCGCCCTGTCGTTCCCCGACGACGCCGGCATGGTCCGCGTCGACGAGGAGAGCGGCCTCGGCTTCTCGGTCGCCACCGACGCGAACGGCCGCTTCTGCCAGCTCGACCCGTACCGCGGCGCGCAGCTCGCGCTCGCGGAGGCGTACCGCAACGTCGCCGCGTCCGGCGCCACGCCCGTCGCGGTGAGCGACTGCCTCAACTTCGGCAGCCCCGAGGACCCCGAGGTCATGTGGCAGTTCAGCCGCACGGTCGAGGGCCTCGCGGACGGCTGCCTCGAGCTGGAGATCCCCGTCACGGGCGGCAACGTCTCCCTCTACAACCAGACGGGCACGCAGGCGATCCACCCGACGCCCGTCGTGGGCGTGCTCGGCGTGATCGACGACGTCGCGCGCCGCATCCCGTCCGGCTGGCAGGACGAGGGCGACAACATCTACCTGCTCGGCGTCACGCGCGAGGAGCTCGACGGATCCGCCTGGGCCGGCAGCGTGCACGACCACCTCGGCGGCGTCCCGCCCGTGGTCGACCTCGCCGCCGAGAAGGACCTCGCGTCGCTCATCGCCGCGGGCGCCACGCAGTCGCTCATCGCGAGCGCGCACGACCTCTCCGACGGCGGCCTCGGCCAGGCGCTCGCGGAGTCCGTGATGCGCTTCGGCGTCGGCGCCCGCGTGTGGCTCGACGGCATCGTCCAGCGCGACGGCGTCGATGCGGCGACCGCGCTCTTCTCCGAGTCCACCGGCCGCATGCTCGTCACGGTGCCGCGCGAGGACGACGTGAAGTTCCAGGGCCTCTGCGAGGGCCGCGGCTACCCGGTGCTCCGCATCGGCGTCACGGACGCGCAGGCACCCGGACTCGAGCTGCAGGGGCTCTTCACCCTGTCCGTGGACGAGCTGCGCGGGATCCACCGCGCCACGCTCCCCGCCCGCTTCGGCACCGCCGTGGAGGCATGAGCATGACGGACCCCGCATCGACCCCCGTCTGGTCGCCGTCCCTCGCCGAGCTCACCGAGCGCGTGCCGCTGCCCGAGGGCGCGGACATCCAGATGGGCCCTGTGCTGTACGACCACGAGGGCACCGAGCTCGAGGGCCTCCTCGCGCGCGACGCGTCGCAGAGCGGACGCCGCCCGGCCGTGCTCGTGATCCACGATTGGTTCGGCGTCGGCGGGCACGTGGCCGCGCGGATCCAGATGCTCGCGCGCCTCGGCTACGTCGCGTTCGCGGCCGACGTCTACGGCCGCGACGTGCGCCCCGGCCCGGAGGAGGCCGCCGAGGTGGCGGGTGCCTACTACGCCGACCTCCCGCTCATGCGCGCCCGCGTCCAGGCCGGCATCGACCGCCTGGCGGCCGAACCCGACGTCGACCCGTCGCGCATCGCCGTGATGGGCTACTGCTTCGGCGGCAGCGCCTCGCTCGAGGTCGCTCGCGCGGGTGCCGAGATCAAGGCCGCGATCTCGCTGCACGGCAGCCTCGTGGTGCACGAGCCGGCCGACGTGGCCGACGTGAAGGCCGCGATCCTCGTCCTCACGGGCGCGGATGACCCGATGGTCCCCGACGAGAGGGTCGCCGCGTTCCAGGACGAGATGCGCACGCGGCCCGCGATCGACTGGCAGGTCGTCACCTACAGCGGCGCCATGCACGCCTTCTCGGTGCCGGGCGTCGACTCGCCCGAGCACGGCGCGCAGTACCAGGACCGCGCCGAGCGCCGCTCATGGCGCGCGCTCACGGACTTCCTCGCGGAGCACCTGGGCTGACCCCTCCCCGCGTCCATCCGCGCGCCGCCGGCAGGAGCCTGCGGCGCGCGTGTCTGTCCGCGGGCCATGCGCCGGCTGGCGGAAACCTCCGCGACCCGCCGACACGCCGCCCTCGGGTTGCCATCCCCGCACCCCTCGCGTAGACTTGTGCGTGCAGTTCACGCATCCGCCATGCACCGTTGGTCCCCCCGGGGGTCCCGTCGCGCAGGCTGATCATGCGAGACACGTGCGACCCGAGGAGATCTCCATGATGGCCAGCGGCGGATTCAGCCGACGCGACCTGTTCGACGGTGCCGGATCCTCCGAGCCCGGCGTCGGACGGCCCACCCGGGGTTCCGGCACGGCGCTCCTCGAGCGGCCGCGCGCGGACGAGACGACCACCACGACGGACGGTCCGGACGGCACCGCGGAGGCCGACCCCCCTCCGTCTCGTCAGGCGGCAGCGGCCCCGGCAGCTCCCGCCCCGACCCAGCAGGCGACCATCGGCTCGGCCGAGGGCGACCTCGTGCACGTCATGACCTGCAACATCCGCCTGGCCCGCCCCTCGACCGAGCCGGGCGATCCCGACCACTGGGCCGACCGCGAGCCCGTGCTCGCCCGCTTCCTCCAGCTCGAGCAGCCCACCGTCCTCGGCGTGCAGGAGGCCCTCTCGGCCCAGCTCCCCGCCATCGCCCGGGCGCTCCCCCATCACCGCATGCTCGGCTACGGCCGCGACGGAGGGTCCGGCGGCGAGTACAGCGCGATCTTCTACGACGAGCGCCGCCTCGACGTCGTCGCGTGGGACCAGTTCTGGCTGTCCGACCTGCCGGAGCTCATCGGATCCCGCTCCTGGGGCTGCAGCACCACGCGCATCGCGACGTGGGCGCGCTTCCGCGACCGCCGCAGCGGCGCCGAGTTCGTGCACCTCAACACGCACCTCGACCACGAGTCCGAGCTCGCGCGCGTGAAGAGCGCCGACCTCATCACCGAGCGGCTGCAGGAGGTCGCGTCCGGCGCGCCCGTCGTCGTCACGGGCGACTTCAACGCGCCGGCCGAGGAGTCGGCCGCGTACGACATCCTCACGCGCGACGCCGGCCTCGCCGACACCTGGACCACGGCCGCGCACCACGCGACCCCCGGCATCGGCACGTTTACCGCCTACGGCGACCCGGTCCCCGAGGGCGAGCGCATCGACTGGATCCTCGCGGGCGACGGCGTCGAGGTGGTCGACTCGGCCATCAACCCGTACACGTACGAGGGCCGGTCGCCCTCGGATCACGCCGCCGTGCAGGCGCTCGTGCGCCTCGCGCGCACCGCCTGAGCCGCGCCGACGCGAGGCCCGGCCGCCCGTCGGCCGGGGACGCGATCACGCCCTCTGTGGATCCGCGCCACGCCACGCCGCCATCGGGCCGACGGAAACCGCATGCCACAATGGTTTCTGAGCGGCCCCGTGATCGCAGCGGCTGACGGGGTCACGTGCTCGCCGCTGCTGCGGACCCCTCCACGATCGGATGAACACCTATGCCCGCACGTCGCATGGCCCGGGGCGCCGTCAGCGCCCTCGCCGCCGTCCTCCTGCTCGCCGGGTGCACCAGCGCGAACCCGCAGCCGACGCCCACCACGACCGAGGGTGCACCCGAGCCCAGCGCGTCCGCGTCGACGGCGCCCGAGGACCTCGTGCGCATCGTCGTCATGGGCGACTCGAACACCAACGGCTTCGTCGGCACGCTGCCCCAGGGCATCGACCAGGGCATGGCCTACGTCGACTACGTCGTGGGCGACCCGCTGACCTTCGCGGGCGGCTGGGGCACGGACGGCGCGACCAGCACGGTCATGGCGGCGAACACGCCCACCGTCGAGGACGTCGACATCGCGCTCATCATGATCGGCACCAACAACCGCATCGCGCAGGTGCCGGACACGCAGCTCGACGCGGACATCCTGCAGACCGTCGAGAAGCTCGCGCCGAAGGACACGGTCATCCTCGCGATCCCGCCGCAGAACGCCTCGCCCGAGACGCCGCCCGAGGTCAACGCGCACCTCGAGCAGTTCGCCGAAGCGCAGGGCTACCACTTCTTCAACCCGTGGAAGAACCTCACGAACAAGGACATGAAGTGGCGCTCGGAGTTCTTCCGCGACGGGATCCACACGAACATGAAGGGCTACAAGCTCATGGGCGCCGAGGTGCGCAACTACGTGCGCACCGAGGTCCTCGACGACGCAGACGCCCAGAAGTAGGGGCATCCCCCCGCCCGCCCGCCGCCGACCCGGCGGTTAGGGTCGAAGCGGTGCCTCGGAAGCGTCGCGCCCGCACCAGAGGAGAGCCCGCGTGACCAGCACCGTGACAGTGAAGAGCGAGACCGGTCGGAAGATCGAGTTCCTCGAGGCGGTCCGCGGCGTCGCGTCGTTCATCGTGGTGCTGCAGCACCTGATCGCCGCGGAGTACCCGGCGTTCGAGGACTTCAGCCGCCAGTGGATCGACGCGGGGCGCGTGGGCGTCGTCGCGTTCTTCCTCGTCAGCGGCTACGTGATCCCGCTCAGCCTCCAGCGCCAGGACACCCGCACCTTCCTCGTGCGTCGCCTCTACCGGCTCTTCCCGCTCTACTGGCTCGTGCTCGGCCTCATGATGCTGTGGGTCGCGACCACGGGCGACGGTGAGCTCGGCGGCCCGCTCGTGATCATGGCGAACGTGCTCATGGTGCAGGGCGCCGTGGGCATCTCCACGATCGTGCCGACGGCATGGACCCTCGGCATCGAGCTGATCTTCTACGGCCGGTCCCTCGTCGCGAAGCTCATCGGCCGCCTCGACCGGAGCGTCGTCATGGGCTACGTCTGGCTCGCGGGCTTCGTCGCCGCCGCGATCGCCGGCCGGGTGCTCGAGCGCGAGCTGCCCTGGACGCTGCCGCTGCTGCTCTACACGGCGTCGCTCGGGCACGTGATCCACCTGCGCGACCGCGACGGATCCACCGCCTGGCGCGGCCTGCTCGTCGCGGGCGTCGTGGGCGTGCCGCTGTTCACCTACCTCAACGGCGGGCAGGACGCCGCGTGGCCGCCCTTCGACTACGCCGTGTCGTTCCTGCTCGGGCTCGGCCTGTTCTTCGCGTTCTACGCGTCGCGCCGGGCAGCCCACTCGCGCGTGCTGATCTGGCTCGGCGCGATCTCCTACGCCGCGTACCTCCTGCACCCGCTGGCCTACCGCGTGGTTCGCGCCCTCGACGTGCCCGAGGGGATCGTGCGGGTCGCCGCCGCCATCGCCGTCACGCTCGTCGTCTCCTGGCTCGTGCACCGGTTCGTGGAGGTGCCGTTCATCGGCGTCGCCCGCCGCCTCACGAGCCGCTCGTCGGCCGCCAGGGCGCCGCGGAGCTGATCCTCGGAGCCGCGCTCCCCGGAGCGCGCTGACCGCGGGCGGCGCGCCGGCCGCGCACGAGCGGGCCCGCAGCCCCCTCGGATCCGCCGCACGACGATCATCGGGCCCCGGACGTGGTCCCCGATCCGGGCGACTCGCGCCGGGCGCCGGACCCGTCGGTGCGCGTCATCTCCGCTCGGGCCAGGTCGCCCTCCTTCCGCGCGGGGGTCCCGCGCGGGGGTCGTCCGCCCGCCGCACGGACGCCTTCGCCGCCGGGCGCACGACGACGGGCGCCCCTCCCGGAGGAGGAGCGCCCGTCGTGGCGTGCGGTGGGGCGGGCGGGTCAGCCGGCGGCCGGAGCCGGGGCGGCGCCGATGCCGAGCGGCGCGAGGACGTCCGACATGATCGGCGCCAGGTCCTGCGACTGGCGGGCCGTGAGGTGCGACGTGTCGCCGCGCACGGGGATCCCGTTCACGAACGCCGGGCACGTGCCCTGGCTGCAGAACCAGCCCTGCGTGTTGATGAACTGGACCGGCGCGCCGACCTCGGTCGCCGCGGCCTCCATGGTGCGGGCGTGGCTGATGAACGACGGCGACACCGTGGACTGGCAGTCGTTCGGCGAGCTCGTCGGCGTCTTGCACTCCACGAGGGCCGTGGCTGCCGGCGGGCGGGACAGGACGATCACGTTCGACGCGGCGGTCTTCAGCGAGTTCATCGTGGTGAGCGCACCGGCCTGCCACTCGCGGTCGGCGGCGCCACCCGTGGCCTTGCTCGACAGGTACGAGTTGTCCACGGCCTCGCTCATGAGCACGAGCGCCGGCTTGGTGGCGTTCATCTCGTTGAGCGCCCAGGTGCGGAAGTCCCCGCACTCCGTGTACTCGGATCCGTCGGTGTCGGTGCTCGTGACGGTGGACGCGGGGCAGCGGGCCATGGTGAGGATGCGCACCTTCCACTCGTCGCCGAGGCTGGCGCGCAGCATGGGCGCGTAGCTGATCGCGAGCGAGTCGCCGAAGATCACGGCGGTCTTGTCCGGGCCCGCCGAGGCGTTCCCGTAGACGCAGTGCTCGGTGTTCTTGATCGCGTCCTTCTCCTTGGCGAGGTCGGCGCCGAGGCAGCCCTCCTTCGCCCACTCGGGCGCGATGACGTCGCGGCCGAAGTCGCCGAACGCCTCGACGGCGGGATCGAGCGCCGGCCACTCGTCCGACGCGAGCGCCGCGGTGATCTGCTCGCCCCGGGTCGCGAGGGCGGTGCCGGTGGCCTCGACGGGAGCGGCGGTGCCGCCCGTGCTGGGCGTCCCGCTCCCGAGCTGGCTCTGGTCGCTGGGGTCGTCGCGGACGACGGCCACGGCGACGACGCCGACCACGGCGACCGCGACGACGGAGAGCGCCGCGACGGTCATCTTCAGCTGCATGCCCGCGGACCGGCGGCCGGCCTTCTTCGGGTCGAGCCAGCTGGAGCGGCGGATCGGGTCCTCGACGAGGTGGAACGACGCGATGGCGAGCACGAGGGTCGCGCCGATCGCGGCCGCGTAGTACATCGTGCGGTCGCGGATCAGCGAGTCCAGCAGGATGATCGCCGGGAAGTGCCAGAGGTACAGCGAGAACGAGAGCTTGCCGATGTAGGTGGTGACCGGGTTCGTGATCGGCACCATCGCCTTCGACACCCCGCCGATGCCCGAGGCGATGACGAGCGCGGTCGCGACGACCGGCAGCAGGCCGAAGGGCACCGGGAACGCGTTGTCGCCGGAGACGAGGAAGAAGGACGCGATGATGCCCGCGAGGCCGACGTAGCCGAGCACCGGGCGGATGGCTGCGGGCAGCGTGGCGATCCGCGCCGCGAAGATCGCGAGCAGCGCGCCGATGCCGAGCTCCCAGGCGCGGGAGAACGTGGAGAAATACGCGACCGTCGAGCGGGCCTGGGTCTCGTAGAAGCCCCACGCCAGCGACGCGACGATGAGGACGCCGACCGTGATGCCGATGGTCTGCGTGAAGAGGCGGGCGCGCTTGACGCGGTTCTTGGGGGTGCGGCGGCGGGCGAACGTGATGACCAGGAAGATCAACACGGGCCAGACGAGGTAGAACTGCTCCTCGACCGAGAGCGACCAGTAGTGGCGGAACGGCGAGACGGGGCCGTCGGACGCGAAGTAGTCGGTGCCGGCGCTGGCGAAGTGCCAGTTGGAGACGAAGAGGGCCGACCAGACGGCGTCCCACAGGCTGGCCTGCGCGCGCACCACGTTGAAGACGAGGAACGACACGGCCGTGGAGACCACGAGCACGAGGAGCGTGGCCGGCATGATGCGGCGGACGCGGCGCTTGTAGAAGTCGAGGAACGAGATCGTCTTGGTGCGCTCGTACTCCTTGAGCAGCAGGCCCGTGATGAGGAAGCCGCTGATGACGAAGAAGACGTCGACGCCCACGAAGCCGCCGGACGGCCAGTCGAAGAGGTGGTCGACGATGACGGCGACCACCGCGAGGGCGCGCAGGCCCTCGACGTCCGGCCTGAAGCCGCGGTTCACCGCGGGCGAATCCCCCTCAGCTGGTGGGTTCTTGTCGTCCGGCGCGGAGCGGAGCTCCGACGGATCCGGGAGCGCGGGCGTGCCCCGGCGAAATGTCTGCGAGCTCATGGCCCAGGTCCCTACTCACTCGTGTACCGCCGTGCAGCACTGCTGTCTGAGCGACCCTAACAGGGCGGTTCGGGCCCTACCACGCCCCGGACGGGGGCGTTCCGGGCTGCTGGCACCGCTCGAGAGCTGTGTGATGATAGACAGCCGAGGCTGTGGATATCCCACGTATGCGGACACTCCGCGCCTGTGTGCTTTTGGGGAAGGGTTCTAAGTTATGGCGCTCCGTGACTTCATTCGGATGCTGCGTAGGGGCGCGGTGCTGATCATCCTGACGCTCCTGGTCGGGGTGGGTGCCGCTGCGGCCTTCTCCCTGCTCCAGACCCCTGAGTACGAGGCGTCCACCAAGATGTACGTCGCCCAGAGCAGCTCCTCCAACGTGCAGGACCTGCAGCAGGGCAACAACTTCATCACGCAGGCGGTGAAGAGCTACGCGGACGTCGTCACGACCCGCGCCGTGCTCCAGCCCGTCATCGACCAGTACGGACTCGACGTCACGTCGCGCGAGCTGGCCGAGTCGGTCCGCGCCTCCGCGCCGCTCGACACCACGATCATCGACATCACGGTCAAGGACCAGTCCCGCCAGGACGCCGCAACCCTCGCGGACGCCATCGGCGAGAGCCTCAAGACGGTCGTCGGCACGCTCGTCCCGGAGACCATCGAGGGCACGCCGCAGGTGCAGATCACACAGCTCGAGCAGGCGGAGATCCCCGAGTCGCCGTCCTCGCCGAACCTGCCCGTCAACATCATCGTCGGCGCGCTCATCGGCCTCCTCATCGGCGTGGGCGTCAGCCTCCTCCGCGAGACGCTCGACAACCGCATCCGCGGGGAGCGCGACGTCGAGCTCGTCACGACGAAGCCCATCCTCGGCGGCATCGCGTACGACCCGAAGGCGACCGAGCGTCCGCTCATCGTCCAGGACGACCCGCGGAGCCCCCGCGCCGAGTCCTTCCGCAGCCTCCGCACGAACCTCCAGTTCCTGGAGTTCGGCGGCCGCTCGCGCAGCTTCGTCATCACCTCGTCCATCCAGGGCGAGGGCAAGTCGACGACCAGCTCGAACCTCGCGCTGGCGCTGGCCGACTCGGGCATCAAGGTCGTCCTCATCGACGCCGACCTCCGCCGTCCGCGTCTCGCGTCCTACATGGGCCTCGAGGGCGCCGTGGGCCTCACCGACATCCTCATCGGCCGCGCCGAGATCGAGGACGTCATCCAGCCCTGGGGCTCGGGCATGCTCTCGATCCTCCCCGCCGGCCAGATCCCGCCGAACCCGTCGGAGCTCCTCGGCTCGCAGGGCATGGCCCGCCTGCTGCAGGACCTCGAGGCGCGCTACGACGTCGTGCTCATCGACGCCCCGCCGCTGCTGCCCGTCACCGACGCGGCGATCCTGTCCAAGAACGCTGGCGGCGCCATCATCGTGGTCGCCGCGGGCCGCACGCACCGCACGCAGCTGAAGAGCGCCATCGCCAACCTCACCAACGTGGGCGCGGACGTGCTCGGCCTCGTCATCACCATGCTCCCCACCAAGGGCCCGGACGCGTACGGCTACGGCCACTACGGCTACGGGTACGGGTACGGGTACGGGTACGGGTACGGGTACACGGAGGACGAGGACGGTCAGAAGACCAAGGCGCCCATCGAGAAGATCAAGGCGTAGCTCCCCTCCATGTCGGAACTCCCCCCCACGAGCCGCAGGGCCGCACGCGCGGCCCTCGGCGACGCATCCTCCGAGGGCGTCGACGACGGCTCGTTCCGCGTCCTGTTCGTCTGCTCGGGCAACATCTGCCGCTCCGCCCTCGCCGAGCAGGTCCTCCGGGCCCGGGTGCGGGCGATCTTCGGCGACCACGCGGCCGAGGCCGACTCGGTCGTGCGCTTCTCCAGCGCCGGCACGATCGCGGCCGAGGGGCAGCGCATGCCCGAGCAGGCGGCGGAGCTCTCCGTGCGGTACGGCGGGGATCCGAGCGAGCACCAGGCGCGGTTCCTGACGCCCGGCATCATCCAGGGGGTCGACCTGGTGCTCACCATGGCGCGCGAGCACCGCAGCGCCGTCGTGCGCGCGGTGCCCCGCGCCAACCGCTTCACGTTCACGATCCGCGAGTTCGCGGCGCTGTTCGAGCACCTCGTCGAGGTGACGGGGGACGAGAAGCACATCGCGTGCGACGGCGACGTGCCGGAGCAGCTGCGGGCGCTCATCCCGCTCGTCGCGGCCCAGCGCGGCGTCACCCTGCCGCCCGCGCACGAGGACGACTACGACGTGGTCGACCCGTACCGCCGCTCGCAGGCCACGTATGACGCCTCGGGCGAGCAGGCCGGGGGCGCCATCGAGTCGATCCTCGAGTCGGTGCGCGCCGTGACCCGGACCGACGCGCCGCGCCTGCGGGGCTGACCCGACCAGACCACCACCGCCCACGCGAGCGCACGCCGCTCCATCAGACACCGCCGGCTCCCGATCGGGAGCCACCTGCCCCGGGGGACCAGTGGACACGCAACAGACACGACGCACGGACGAGGCCCAGGAGGGCTCGCGCTGGCGGGTCGTCTACGCCCGGCGCCTCGCGCTGAGCGACGCGATCGTCATCATCCTCACGACCTTCGGGGTGCAGTTCCTGTGGTTCGGGACGACGGCCGGCACGGTCGACCTCGGCGGCAACGCCCAGGGCGTCGCCGTCACCTACACGATGGTCTCCGTCGTGCTGATCCTCTCGTGGCTGTTCGTGCTCACCGTCTACAGCACGCGCGACTACCGCATCGTCGGCACCGGCACGCAGGAGTACAAGCAGGTCGCCGACGCGACGCTGCGGCTGTTCGGGATCATCGCCATCGTCGCCTTCCTCGTGAAGATCGACCTGGCGCGCGGCTACATCGTCACGGGCCTGCCGCTCGGCCTCGTGCTGCTGCTGCTGTCGCGGGCGCTCTGGCGCGTGTGGCTCTCGGCCCAGCGCCGGCGCGGCGAGTTCTCCTCGCTGATCCTCCTGGTCGGATCCCTGGAGAGCACCACCCACACCGCCACGACGCTCGCCCGCGCCCCCAAGGCCGGCTACCGCGTGGTCGGCGCGTGCCTCACGGGCGACGCGCGGCCGTCCCGCCTCCCGGGCCTCGACGTGCCCGTCGTCGGCAACGCGGACGACGTGCTCGGGGAGCTCGAGCGCCTCGGCGCCGACACGCTCGTGCTCACCTCGAGCGACGAGCTGCCGCCGGAGCGGATCCGCGAGCTCAGCTGGCGCCTCGAGCCCGGCCGCCACCACCTCGTCATGGCGCCCGGCCTCACCGACATCGGCGGCCCGCGCATCCACACGCGCCCGGTCGCCGGCCTCCCCCTCATCCACGTGGAGACGCCGCGCTTCGAGGGACGGAAGCTGCTCTCCAAGCGCCTGTTCGACATCGTCGTCTCCGGCATCACGCTCATCGTGCTGAGCCCCGTCTTCCTCATCCTTGCGATCCTCATCAAGGCCACGAGCAAGGGCGACGTCTTCTACAAGCAGGAGCGCATCGGCCTGAACGGCGAGCCGTTCCACATGCTCAAGTTCCGCTCGATGCGCATGAACGCCGACGCCGAGCTCTTCGCGCTGCTCGAGCAGCAGGGCACGGCCGACACCCCGCTGTTCAAGGTGACGGATGACCCGCGCATCACGAAGGTCGGCGGCGTGCTGCGCCGCTACTCGCTCGACGAGCTGCCGCAGTTCCTCAACGTGCTGCTGGGATCCATGAGCCTCATCGGCCCGCGCCCGCAGCGCGAGGGCGAGGTCGCGCTGTACGACAGCGCCGCGCGCCGCCGCCTGCTCATCAAGCCCGGCATGTCCGGCCTCTGGCAGGTCTCGGGACGCTCGTCACTCTCCTGGGAGGACGCCATCCGCCTCGACCTCTACTACGTGGAGAACTGGTCGCTCACGGGCGACATCATCATCCTGGCGCGCACGTTCAAGGCCGTCTTCGGCGCGGACGGGGCCGTCTGATGGGCGGCCTGCTGGTCCAGGAGTGGATCGAGAAGTCGGGCGGATCCGAGAAGGTGTTCGACGCGTTCGCGCACGCCTTCCCCGACGCCGACCTCTTCACGCTCTGGAACGACGACCCGGGCCGGTTCGGCGACCGCCCGGTGCGCGAGAGCTGGATCGCGCGCACGCCGCTGCGGAAGCGCAAGCCGCTGGCCCTGCCGTTCATGCCGCTCACGTGGAGCTCGCTCGACCTCGACGCGTACGAGTGGACCCTCGCGAGCTCGCACCTGTTCGCGCACCACCTCGGCCACGGGGACCACGGCACCCGCCGCCACGTCTACGTGCACAGCCCCGCGCGCTACCTCTGGACCCCGGACCTCGACCAGCGCGGCGCGAACCCGCTCGTCAAGGCGGCCGCTCCCCCGCTGCGCGCCCTCGACCGCCGGCGCGCGCAGGCCTCCCGCGCCGAGGTCGCCGCGAACAGCGCGTTCGTGCGCGACCGCATCCGCACGGCGTGGGACGTCGACGCGCGGGTCATCCACCCGCCCGTCGACGCGTCCGTCATCCGCGGCACCGCGTCGTGGGCGGATGCGCTCACCGGCGCCGACGCCGCCCTCGCCGCGTCGCTGCCCGACCAGTTCCTCCTCGGCGCCAGCCGGTTCGTGCCGTACAAGCGGCTCAACCTCGTGATCCGCGCGGGAGAGGCCGCGGGCGTGCCCGTCGTGCTCGCCGGATCCGGCCCCCTCGCCGAGGAGCTCCAGGCGCAGGCCGACGCGGCCACCGTGCCCGTGACGATCGTGCCGCGCCCGTCGGACGCGCTCCTCTACACGCTCTACCAGCGCGCGCTCGCGTACGTGTTCCCCGCGGTCGAGGACTTCGGGATCATGCCCGTCGAGGCCATGGCCGCCGGCGCCCGCGTGCTCGTCACCGACGTCGGCGGCGCGACCGAGAGCGTGGTCGACGGCGTGACCGGCGTGCACGTGCACGCGTGGGAGGGCGCCGAGCTCGCCGACGCCGTCGCCCGGGCCGCGGCCCTGGATCCCGCCGCGAGCGTCCGCCGCTCCCACGACTTCGACGCCGCCGTGTTCGAGCGGCACATCGCCTCCTGGGTCCGCCACGACGGCGCCCGCCTCGACGGGGCGGTCGCGTGATGCGCCGGCTCGTCGTCAACGAGGCCTACGCAGGGCAGCGGGTCACCGGCCAGCAGCGCTACGCGACGGAGATCGCCCGCGCCCTCGAGGGCAAGAAGGGCGTCACGCGCGCCACGCCGTCCGAGGGCGTCGCGTCGTCCGGCGCGCGCAGCTGGCTCTGGGTGCAGACGACCCTGCCGTGGATCACGCGCCAGGACGTGCTCCTGTCGCTCACGAGCCGCGCGCCGCTCGTGCACCGCCGCCACATCGTCGTCGTCCACGACCTCTTCGTGCTCACGAACCCCGAGTGGTACAGCCGCGAGTACGTCGTCACCCACGTGCCCCTGCTCAAGGCGAACCTGCGCGACGCGCGCGTGATCGTCACCGTGAGCGAGCCCGTCGCCGAGCAGGTGCGCGAGCTCGGCCTCTCCAGCGCGCCCGTCGTGGTCGCGCCCAACGCGCCGAGCCCCGTGTTCGGCGAGCCGCGCGGCGCCGAGGAGCGCGCCCGCGTGCTCGAGCGGTTCGGCGTGACCGACGGCGGGTACCTGCTCGCGGTCGGCAGCATGGATCCGCGCAAGAACCTCAAGCGCCTCACCGAGGCGTACCTCGAGCTGCCCGCCGAGACCCGCGCCGCCCATCCGCTCGTGCTCGTGGGCGCGAAGAGCGCCGTCTTCGGCGACGTCGACATGGCCGAGTCGGACGACATCAAGCTGGCCGGCTACGTGACCGACGACGAGCTCGCCGTGCTCTACGCGGCCTCGCGCGGCGTCGTGTTCCCGAGCCTCGCGGAGGGCTTCGGCCTGCCGCTCGTGGAGGCGATGGTCGCCGGCGCGCGCCTCGCTGTCTCCGACATCCCCGTCTTCCACTGGATCTGCGAGGACGACGCCGACTACTTCTCCCCCGCCGACACGTCCGCCATCACCGGGGCGCTCGCCCGGCTGGCGGCCGCCGACCCGCTCGAGGACGAGGACGCCGCGCGCATCCGCCGCGCCGTCACCTGCCGCTTCGACTGGCGCACCTCCGCGCAGACCGTCCACGACGCCTACCAGAGCATCGGGACGCGATGATCCGGCGGATCGGGCTGCTGCTCCCCACGGGAGCCGCAGGGCTCACGCGCGTGCTCCAGCTGGTGCTGCTCGTGGTCCTCACGCGGCTGTCGGAGGGGTCGGCCCAGAGCGCGCTCGTCACCGGGTTCGCGCTCCTCAGCTCGTTCGCGATCATCACCGACTCCGGCGCCGCCAACTTCCTGCTGTCGCTGCCGCGCGCGCGCCTCACCCGGAGCGTGCATGCGCGTGCGGTCGCCTTCCACGCGGGGCTCGGCTCGCTCGGCGCGGTGATCGCCGTGGTGCTCACCGTCGCGGCCGCCTCCTCGATCCCGGGCGAGGCCGTGCTGCTGCTCGCGGCGCTCGGCGTCAGCCAGGTGCTCGACTCGCTCACCCGCACGATCCGCGCGCCCCTGCTCGTCGGGCGCCGCGACGCGTCCTACGCGTTCCCCGACCTCGCGCTCGTGGTGCTGAAGGCCGTGCCGCTCGTCATCGCGGTGCTCGTGCCCGAGATCCTCGTGCTGCTCGCCTTCCCGGTCGTGTCGCTCGTCGTCACCGCGGGCACGTGGATCGCCGTCCGCCGCGGCCTCGCGACCACGAGCGACGAGCCCGTGCGCGTGTTCCCGCAGATCCTGGAGTTCGGCCTCTCGGGATCCCTCAGCGCGCTCTACTCGCAGGCGCCGCTCGTGCTCGGCACCGCCATCCTCGGGGTCGACGCCGTCACGCCGCTCGCGCTCGCCTACCGCGTGGTGCAGCCGCTCGAGGTGCTGCCGGCGACGCTCTCGCAGCAGCTGATCCCGCGGATCCGCGCCGCCGGTCGCCCCGCGCGCGCCTACTGGTGGCGGTTCGCGCTCGGCGGCCTCGTGCTGGCCGGGATCCTCGCGCTCCTCCGCGGCCCGGTCGAGCAGGTCTTCGGCGGCGACGCGTTCGACCAGGCGATCTTCCTCGTGATCCTGCTGTCGGTCGCCCCGAAGTTCGGCAACTACGCGCTCATGGCGTACGCGATGGGCTCCGACCTCGTCCGCGTGCGGCTCACCGCGACCATCGTCACGGGAGTCGTCGCCGTGGTCCTCACGCTCGCCGCCGCGCTCACGGCCGGCCCCGCCCTGCTCGCCGGCGTCACGCTCGTCGCGGAGCTCGTCCTGAGCGCCGCCATCGCCGCGCTCCTCATCCGCCACCGCACCAGCCCCGTCAGGAAGGAGGACGCATGAGGACCCTCATCGTCTCCGCCGACCGCACCCTCGCGTCCGGCCACCCGCAGAACCTCGGGGACGCCTTCCTCACCGACGCGCTCTCCGAGCGGCTCCGCCGGGCGGGCCACGAGACCGTGATCGCCGACTTCGGGCAGGCCGCGCGCCTCGACTCCACCGAGGAGCGCGCCCGGGTCTCCGGCGTCCGCGCGCTGGCCGACCTCGTCCGCCAGGTCGACGCGGTCGTCGTCGGCGGCGGCACGCTCCTCGCGGACGACCAGCCGGACCGCCCGTTCGCGGGCCTCCCCCGTCTCATGGCGGTGACCGGGCTCATCGCGCGCACCAGCCGCACGCCGCTCGCCGTGTTCGGCGTCGGCGCGGATCCCGTCACCCGCCGCCGCGCGCGCCTCGCCCTCCGCTCGGGTCTCGACGGTGCCCGCGTCTGGACCCGCGACCCCGACTCCGCCGGCCGTGCCGCCGGCTACTCGAAGCTCCCGATCGAGGTCGCCGCCGACGTCAGCCTCTTCGCCGCCCCCGAGCTCGCCGCCATGGCCGCGCCGGCCGCGCATCGCCGCGGCGCCGTGGTCGCGCTCAACGCGAAGCACTCCCCGCAGGCGACGCTCGCCGACGTCGCCGCGCTCGAGGAGCGCTTCGGCGAGGTCGTGTTCGTGTCGATGGACCAGGGCGACGACTCCGACGCCGGCGCCCTGCACCCCGAGGTGCGCGCCCGGCTCACGACCGAGCCCGGCGACCACGGCTGGCGCCGCGCGGCCGGGATCATGGCCGACCGCGAGGTCGTCATCGCCTCTCGCATGCACGCCATGTACCTCGGTACGATGCTGACGACGCCCGTGGTCGCCGTCGGTGGCGCCACCAAGGTCGGGGCGTTCACGACCGAGTTCGGCACGCGCACGGAGCCCGCGTTCGACCGGGCGGTCCGCACCGCCATCGCAGCCCCGGCCGACGCCGGTGCCGCATCCACCACCGCGGCGGCGCTCGTCGCCGCCACCGCCCGCCTGGACGCGGCTTTCGAGGAGATGACCACATGGGTCCGACGTACCGCCTAGCGACCCCGGCGGTCTTCGCGGCCGCCGTGGTGCTCACCGTCCTCGCCGCGCTCGGCGGCGTGGCCCTGCTCGGCAACGAGCTGTCCTACCCGTTCATGATCGCGGTGCTCGCGATCCTGCTCGTCGGCGTGCTCGTGAAGGAGACGGTCTCCAACGGGGATCCGATCACCCCGGGCGGCATCGTCGCCTTCACCGGCCTGCTCCTGTTCGTGCTGCGCCCGCTCACGGTCGCCAACAGCATGGAGACGAGCCCGGGCGCCATCGCCGACACGCGCTTCTTCTCCCCCACGCTGCAGCTCGCGGCCAGCTCCGCGCTCATCGAGGCGCTGATCTTCTTCTCGGCGTTCTTCGTCGTCTACTACTACTCGGTGGCCCGCGAGGCCCGGCGGATCGCCCGCAGCGGCGAGGACGCAGCGGCCCTCGAGCAGAACGCCATCGCCGGCGGCCCGGCCGTCGTCGACCCCGACACGCAGGTGCGCTAGCAGCGCGTGTTCAACACGTCGGTGGCGCAGGCGCTCGTGGTCATCTCCTCGGTCGTGGCCCTCGGCCTCCTCGTGTACCTGGTGTTCTCCTCGGGCGGCATCCAGGCGTACACGACGGGCCTCGCCAACCGGAGCGACTTCCTCTCCGGCAAGTCGTTCATCGGCCTCTCCTACATCCCCGTGCAGATCGCGATCGTCTACAACGTGCTCGCGCGCCGCCAGAGGGGCCTCGAGGGCTGGAACTGGGTCAACCTGGTCGCCGTCCTCGTGCTCGTGGTCTGCGCCGGATCCGCCGGCGGCCGCGGCCCGCTCATCATCGGCGTGTTCCTGCCGTTCCTGATCCTCAAGCAGATCGGCCCGAAGCCGTTCCGCTTCCGCAGCATCG
Organism: Clavibacter sp.; assembly: GCF_014802555.1. Classification (NCBI taxonomy): domain Bacteria; kingdom Bacillati; phylum Actinomycetota; class Actinomycetes; order Micrococcales; family Microbacteriaceae; genus Clavibacter; species Clavibacter sp. Next base: position 40,274 of record NZ_JAAVCB010000150.1, read on the forward strand.
CCCTCATCGGCGGCGTCACGGCCGTGGTCGCGATGGTCTACTCGATCGTCATCCGCGAGTCCACCTTCGACAACGGCCGCTCGCTCGACCGCCTCACGCAGGACCCGATCGGCGTGCTCCTCGACCGCCTCACCAGCGGCATCGAGACGCGCCCGTTCGACGTGCTCATCCGCCTCAACGAGGTGGCGTCGCTGCCCGACTTCGTCTACCAGTGGGGCGCCACGTACGCCGCGGTCCCCGCCTGGTTCGTGCCCCGCGGGCTCTGGGAGGACAAGCCGTTCGGCGGTGGCAACACGTGGTTCACGTCCACCTACGTGCCCCGGTTCTACGGCGTCAACCGCGTCGAGACGAGCCTCTCGGCCATCGGCGAGGCGTTCTCGAACTTCGGCATCCTCGGGGTCGTCGCCGTCGGCGCGCTCCTCGGTCTCGTGGCCGGCCTCTTCATCCGCGCGCGCATGCGCCGCCGCGGGCTCCTCGGCGCGGCCATCGCGGTCGTCGTCACGCCGTACCTCTTCTCCCTCATCCGCGGCGACGCGTACCAGGGCATGTCGACGAGCATCGCGTCGCTCGTGATCCTCGTGGCCTTCTTCTGGATCTCCTCCACCCGCAAGCAGGTCACCGGCCCGGTCAGCGCGCCCGTGCCCCTGCCCGACGAGACCGCGCCGGCCGCCGTGCGCGAGCAGGCGCTCATCGGCGCCGGCGCCGCCGGGCTCGGTGCCGTCGGCGGATCCGCCTCCGTGCCGGCCGACGCCCGCCCCGCGATCGGCAACGGCCGCGCCTTCCCGGCCGGACGGCCGGCCGTGGACCGGATGTCCGACCGGTGACCGGCATCGACGACATCCTCCCCCCGGCCGACGGACCGGACGGCTCCGACGGATCACCCGACCGCCGCAGCCGCCGCGCGGGCCGCGACGGCCGCGACGGCCGAGCCGAACGCGACGCCTCCCGCACGCCTCGGCCGCTGTGGAAGCGCAAGCGCCTCTGGATCCCGGTCGGCGTCCTCGGCGTCGTCGTGATCGGCACCGCGGTCTCGGCCGCGCTGATCCTCCCCCGCGTCGACACCGTGCAGTCGGAGCTGCGCGACGCGCTCCCGCTCTCCGACCAGGTGCAGACGGCGCTCCTCGCGGGCGACATCGACACCGCGAAGGCCGGCGCCGCCGAGCTCCGCGACCACACCGCGAAGGCCGCGGAGGCCGCGGACGACGGCGTGCTCGGCGCGTACGAGTGGATCCCCTTCGTCGGCCCGAACCTGCACGCCGCGCGCGTGCTGGCCGCGACCAGCGACCGGCTCGCCACCGACGTCGTGACGCCCGCCACCGAGGTCTCCCTCTCCGCCTTCACGCCCGTGCTCGGCCGCATCGACCTCGACGGGATCCGCTCCCTCGGCCAGACCGTGCAGACCGCGAGCGACGGCCTGGCCGGCGCCCGCGCCGAGCTCGAGACCATCGACCGCGACAGCCTCTGGGCACAGGTGGCCGACGACGTCGACCTCATGGACGACACGCTCACGAGCACCGAGGAGACCGCGGGCACCTTCCGCGAGGTCACCGGCGTCCTGCCCGACCTCCTCGGCGCCGACGGCGCCCGCAACTACCTGCTGATGTTCCAGAACAACGCGGAGGTGCGCTCCACCGGCGGCAACCCGGCCGCGCTCGTGCTGCTGACCGTCGAGGACGGCACCGTGCGGATCGCGAAGCAGGCGTCGAGCAACGACTTCCCGCGGAACGTGCGGCAGGGCGACGTGCCCGACGAGACCGTGCGCCTCATCGAGCCGCGCTCGGACCGGTTCGAGCAGAACATCACGATGTTCCCCGACTTCCCCACATCGGGCGCCCTCGCCAAGTCGTACTGGGAGGCCAACATCGGCGACCGGGTCGACGGCGTGCTGTCGTTCGACCCCATCGCGCTGAGCTACCTGCTGGAGGCGACCGGCCCCATCACGCTCGCCACGGGCGACGAGCTGAACGCCGAGAACGCGGTGCCCACGCTCCTCGGCGCGGTCTACAGCCAGTACCCCGACTACCTGGCGCAGGACCGCTACTTCGCGAGCGCGGCCAGCACGATCTTCGCGAAGCTCGTCACCGACACCCCGCCCGTCGTCCCGCTGGTCACGGCGATCGACCGGGCCATCGACGAGAAGCGCCTCCTGCTGTGGAGCACGGTGCCGGAGGAGCAGACGCTCATCGAGGGCGGGCCGCTGAGCGGCGCGCTGCCGGACGACAACTCGGACGCGACCGCGATCGGCCTGTACTTCAACGACATCGGATCCGGATCCAAGATGAGCTACTACCTGCGCTCCGGATCCCGCGTCCAGGCGGAGACCTGCGGCGACACCACCACGTACACGGTGTCCGTCGACATGACGAGCATCGCCCCGGCGGACGCGGCCACGAGCCTGCCGCGTTACGTCACGGGCCTCGACGGCACGGCCAAGGGCCGCCAGTTCGACGACCTCCTCGTCTACGGCCCCGTCGGATCCACCGTCACGGGCTGGAAGACGGACGCCGACCTGACCACAGAGGAGGCCCGCGGCACCGACATGGGACGCGGCATGATCCGCATCCGCACCGAGCTCGCGCCGCAGGACACGAAGACGGTCGACGTCACGTTCACGATGCCGGCGTCCGACGCCCAGGGCCCGCTCGAGGTGCGGCACACGCCGCTCGTGCGTCCGCTCGAGTCCGAGATCACGCAGGTCCCCTGCTCGACGGGCGGCTGATCCGCCGCCCGCGCCACGGCACCGCGCCGCCCGCCCCGGATGGGGGCTTCGCGACCGTCACGCGTCCCCATAGGCTCGACGAGCCGCCGGGGGACGCACCCGCCCCCGCACGCCCGCACGCCGCCCCCGCGGATCCATCAGGCCGAGAGCACACGTTGACACCCAGCACCACCACCCCGCCCCGCCGGGCACACCGCGTCCGTCGATGGATCGTGCGCACCCTCCTGGCGCTCCTCGTGCTCCTCCTCGCCTGGCTCCTGGCCGGCATCCCGCTCTTCGTCTTCCCGCCGGCGAGCCAGCCGGACAAGGCCGACGTGATTTACGTCATCGGCCCGCCCAACCCCACGCGCCGCGACCTCGCGGCGAAGCTGGTGGACGAGGGCTACTCCGACACGGTCGTCTTCTCCGTCCCGCCCACGGGCCCGCAGTCGGCCGCCGAGCTCGCGGCCTGCCAGGGCGAGTTCCCCTACCCCGTCACGTGCGACACCCCGTCGCCGTTCACGACGCAGGGCGAGGCGCGATACCTCAAGGAGAAGTCCGAGGAGAACGGCTGGAAGAGCGCCATCGTCATCACCTGGACCCCGCACGTCACGCGCACGCAGCTGATCTTCTCGCGCTGCTTCACGGGCGACCTCATGGTGGTCGAGGACCCGGTGGACTTCAGCCTCCGCCAGTGGGTCTCCCAGTACACGTACCAGACCGGCGCCTTCGTCAAGGCGCTCGTCACGCCCGGCTGCTGACGCCCGTTCCCGACCCGATCGTCGTCGCGCGGACAGGCGATCAGCCGCACGGGGTTGAATGGTCGTCATGACCACCGCGATCGGCCCGACGACCGGCGACGACATCCACCTGATCTCCCTTAACGTGCGCATGCCCTGGCACGGCACCCGGGAGGGCGAGGCCGACCACTGGCCCGAGCGCCAGGAGGTGCTCACGCGCTTCCTGCAGCAGGAGCGGCCCACGGTGCTCGGCGTGCAGGAGGCGCTGTGGCCGCAGATCCAGGCGATCGAGAAGGCGCTGCCGCCGTCGTACCGCATGGTCGGGCAGGGCCGCGAGGGCGGCAGCCACGGCGAGCACGGCGCGATCTTCTACCAGGCGTCCCGTCTCACCCTCCTCGAGCACGACGTGATGTGGCTGTCCGACACCCCCGACGTGATCGGCAGCATGACGTGGGGCAACCCCATGCCGCGGATCCTCACCTGGGCCCGCTTCCAGGACGAGGCCACCGGCCACCCGCTCGTGGTGCTCGACACGCACCTCGACCACGACGTCGCCGAGGCACGCGACCGCGCCGCCGAGGCCATCGCCGAGCTCGTGCGCACGCGCTTCGCCGGGCTGCCGCTCGTGCTCATGGGCGACTTCAACGCGCCCGTCGACTCGTTCCCCTACGACGCCCTCACCCGCCGGGCCGGGCTCCGCGACTCCTGGCTCGACACGGCGCGCCAGGCGACGCCCGCGTTCGGCACGTTCCCCGACTACCGGCCGCCGGTCGTCGGCGCCCCCCGCATCGACTGGATCCTCGTGAGCGAGCGCGTGGACGTGCGCGCCGCCGCGGTCAACGACTTCACCTGGCGCGGCCGCATGATGAGCGACCACCTTCCGGTGCAGGCGCTCGTGCGCCTGAGCTGACGACGCCGGGCTGACGCGGCGGGTCGAGCTGACGCCGCCGGGCTGACGCGGCCGATGGGCTGACGCCGGCCGTCACGCGTCCGTCGCCGCCCCGCGCGCCTCGTAGCCTGGGGGGATGACCACCGCACCGAAGGTATTCGCCATCCACGAGAACTCCGAGTGGTTCGGGCCGTTCGCCGCCGCCCTCGACGCGCGCGGCGTCCCGTACGAGGAGTGGCTCCTCACCGACGGCGTGCTCGAGATCGACGAGGCACCGCCCGAGGGGATCTTCTGGTCGCGGATCAGCGCGTCGGCCCACACGCGCGACCACGCGCTCTCCAAGGACTACACGCGCGCCCTCATGTCGTGGCTGGAGGCGCACGGCCGCCGGACGGTCAACGGCCGCCGGACCATCGAGATCGAGGTGAGCAAGGTCGACCAGCTGACGGCGCTCCGCGCGGCGGGCATCGAGGTGCCGCGCACGCGCGCCGTGGTCGGCAGCCACCGCATCGTCGAGGCGGCGCGCGGACTGCCGACGCCCTTCATCACGAAGCACAACCAGGGCGGCAAGGGCCTCGGCGTCCGCAGGTTCGACAGCGTCGAGGAGCTTGCCGCCTACGTCGACGGGCCGGACTTCGAGGAGCCGCAGGACGGGATCACGCTGCTGCAGGAGTACCTGGAGGCGGCGACGCCGCGGGTGACGCGCGTGGAGATCGTCGGCGGGCGGTTCGTCTACGCGATCCAGGCCGACACCGCGCGCGGCGGCTACCAGCTCTGCCCGGCGGACGCCTGCGCGATCGACCCGGCGACCGGCGCGCTCGTGATGCCGCCCGGCGCCACCATCGCGCAGCAGCCGGGCGACACGATCTTCTCGCTGCGGGAGGACATCACCACGGAGCACCCGCTGGTGGAGCGGTACGTCGCGTTCCTCGCGGGGCTCGGGATCGAGGTGGCCGGCATCGAGTTCATCGAGACCGCGGACGGCCGGCTCGTGACGTACGACGTGAACACCAACACGAACTACAACGCCGGCGTCGAGGCGGTCGCGCCGGCATCGGGTCCGGGCGCGGTGGCGGAGCTGCTGGAGCGCGTGCTGCGGGAGGCCTACCCGGAGGAATAATCGGTCGAGGTGTCCATGCGCTCTCCGCGCGCCAACATCGGTGTCGAGAGACGCGAAACTAAGCACGCGCGGTTGACTCAGCGCCGCAGCCGCACAAATGCCCCGCGGGTCAGTGGATGCGACATATGCGCCTGCGTGCAGCAGCCGGCTGCCGCATGTGCTCTGCGAACCCACACGCGACCATCGGATTCCCTCGGATCGAAGGACGATCAAGAGATACGGGTCGGAGCCCGCCTGAAGCTAGACAAAGCGGCGATCAGAATCGCAAGTAGCGCCATTGAAGCGACTAGGGCACCGACTAGTGTGCCAGCTGCCGGGTTGCCCGACAATGCCACGGCATTCGCGCCCAGCGCGAGACCGGCAGCAACGCCCCACTGTTGTGAGGCGGTAAGGATACCGGCGGAAGCGCCGTGTTCCCCCTTTGAGAGGTTCCGGGAGCCCGCAACCGTTGCGACAACACCGCACAAGACGAGGCCAAACCCGGTGAGACTCGTACCCACGAGCACCTGAATGACTGTCGCCGTAGAGGCGCTTGGTCGCATGCACAGAATCAACAACCCGAACAGCATGGCGCTGAATCCAACACACACAGTGAACTTCACACCAACGCGCCTAACGAGCGCCGGCGCCGCATAGGCACCAGCCGCAGCCGCCAGGGCATCCGGAAGCAACGCCACGCCGGTGCCGAGCTCGGACCAGCCCAAGACGTTCTGCATGTAGAGAGAAGAGAAGTAGACCATCGACCCGCCCGCCGCCGGGGCCACGAAGCTCAGCAACATGCCGATCTTTACGTCCCGCCGCCTCAATAGCCCTCGAGGAGCAAGAGGATTTCGGCTCCGCTGCTGCTGGAAGATCAGCAGGACACCGCTCGCCGCGGCAAGAACTGCCGCCCAGATGGCGACACGGGCATCTCCCAACGCGTCAGCGGTCATTCCGAAAGCGGAGGCGATCGATACTCCAGTCAGAGCGAAGAGGCTCGCGCCCAGCACATCGACCTGCCGCGCACCCGAGGTCACCTGCGGCAAAGCGAAGAGCGAAGATGCCAACAAGATGCAGGCTGTGACCGCACAGGACACGAACACGCTCCGCCACCCGAAGAGCTGGGTGAACACCCCGCCCGAGATGACACCACCAGCGAATCCCACCGACGCTGCTGCTCCCCAAAGAGCTAACCAGCGGTCACGAGCCGGACCGTCGCCGAGGCTCGTTAGGAGCGTGAGCGCTGCAGGAGTCAGAAACGCCGCGGATGCACCCTGGAGCACCCGTATGGCGATGAGCGACCATATGTCTGGCGTCATCGCCGCCACGCCGCTCGTAACGGAGAAGCAGAGAAGCCCTCCTATGACGACGGATCTAGCGCCCAACCTCTCCGCCGCACACCCTCCCAAGAACAAGAGCGACGCGAAGCCGATCGCGTAAGCCGACAGCACCCACTGCGTCACCGGTGCCGCGGTGCCGAAGTCGTCCTGCAAGTCCGGCACCGCGACGTTGACTATCGAGAACTCGACCGCGACAAGGAACTGGATCGCACACAAGAGCCATGGCGCCGATCGCGAAGCCCTCGATGCCCGCAATATCATCGAACGCCGTCCGAGAAGAGTGGTAGATGTGCGAGTGCCACGACGTCATCCCGATGGTCGCCCTCGGTAGCGACCGCAAGCACCTGTGAGACGGTCGCGTTGGCGGAACATGCCAGCGCCCGCATGGCCCCGAGGGTCGCGCCACTGCTTATCACCTCATCGACGATCGCCACTCTCTTGCCGGCTAGCAACACCTGGTCCTCATCATCAACCAGGAGCACTTGGTCACCATCGGTCCCTATCGAGCGCACAAACTGCCGCAACGGGTGCTCCATGTTGGGCCGCCATTTCTTGCGAGCAAGTACATACGGGAGACCGAGTCGGCGGGCGATGACATGGCCCAGCAGAATGCCGCCACTCTCGCCCACGAGCAGAACTTCGACATCCGACCGCATCTCGCCCGCAAGTATCGACGCGCAATGCTCAGTGAGCTCGACGTCGCCATACAGTTTCAGATATGCCACACGAATCCCGCTGGGAAGCGGAACCGCTGGCAGCGTCCTTGAAACACCCGCGAAATCCACGTCCACGCCGCTCACCGGCCCACCCTTTCCCCGTCCGCCGCTCCCGCCGCTTCCAGCAATGGCAGGAACCGGTCCGCACGCGCCACCCGATCCGGAAATACGGAGCTTCCTAGGACAAACGAGTCGGCACCCGCGTCGACGAGTTTGCCGATGGTGATCGAACTGACTGCCCCATCGACTTCGACTGATTCCACTGAAGACTTTCCGCGGAACTCTGCCGCCATACGAACAGTATCAAGAGCCTCGCGCCTGAACGGGCGGCCCGCGCCGCCGGGCGTCACGGCCATCACCACTAACCTCTGAGGGCGGACAATGTCGATAAGCCAGTCCCTCGGGGATTCCGATGCGTCGAGCACGAGCCCGACCTCCGTACCGCCGACCGTAGCGGCGCGTAGAACTTCGAGCGCCTCGGGAGTCACATGACGCTGATGTACAAGGATCGCTTGAGCGCCACGATCCACGAGCTTTGGGACCAGCAAAGAGGGCTCGGCGACCATGACGTGGACGTCGACCGGCATTCGCAGGTCATCGCTGAGGTCCCGGATGCTCTCGGGAGCCATGCCGAGATTACCGAAAGACGGGTCAATGATGTCTATGTGCAGTCGACTGACGCCGAGCGATCTGATCGCGGTCAATTCTCTCCAGAGATGCGTCTGGTTGATGCAGACGACGGAGACGGAAAATGTCAATTGCGTTTCGCTCACGAGACTGCTTCCTCGTTCGCATCAATTCTGGACCGCCTTCGGAGCACCGCGCAGAGCTCAGGCCCCAACCAATCGGCGAACGCGAAGGTCTGCACACCCCTCACACGCGGCGCGCCGCAGGTATCCCATGCAACGAGCCCGGCGAGGTGACCTGCTGCGACCATGGCGCGTATGCGAGACATGCCGAGGGGAGTAAGCCGGAGATGTGCCGCCACCGCGGTGACACGAGAAGCGCCGAGCGTGCGTACGGCGGAAACCGCCTGGTCGAGAGTTCCTGCACTGCAGACCAGGTCGTCGATGATGATCACTTCACGGCCCTTGAGCGCACCTGCCTGCTCCGTGAGGCTGAGAGCCACATCCGTCGCACCCTTCCGCTGCTTGTCAGCACGCGCATGCTGGAGACCAAGGCGTGCAGCGATGTTGCGCACTAGATCCGCCGCCCCATGGTCGGGGGCGACGAGCACCGGATCAGCAATCTGCATCGACTCGATGCACCATACGAAGAAATTCGTCGCGTAGAGCTGCTCGATCGCCAGTGGCTTGTAGGCCTCGCTTACCAGAGCCACGGACCCCGATTGCGCTGCAATGACGCAGTCCGCCCCCGCAGCGCCTATTAAGTCGGCTAGGAGCTGTGTCGTCGACACGCGTCCCCCGATTGCCGCCGCTCGCTCCTCACGGGAGTACGCCAGGTGCGGTGCGAACACAGTGATCCGAGCCACTCCAGCAACGCGGTACATGCGTATCGAAGCGAGGAGCGCGAAGACCGCGTCATTCAATGCCACAGGATCCGTGGACAACGACTGCAGCAGCAGCACATCTTCGACCAGGGTGCCTTGCGGTAACGCGACGCAAATCTCGCCGTCCGGGAATACCTCATCGATGGATCGGTGCACGGTGACAGGGGCGTTCATCGAGGCCACTATCTTCTCCAGGGCGGTGGGATGATCTCTTTCGAATGCCGCGCATGAAGCTACAATCACTTCCCACCCCCGCTCTGAAAAGCGAACTGTTCCACTTCGAGCCCGATCGCCTCGCGGAGGTCGTCGCCCTCATAGGAATGCCGCGCGATACCGGAGAGCTCCGGTATGGCATTCATGGCTATGGTCCTGCGGAACTTGATGAATAGGGGGATGTCGGAGGCTCCATCACCGACCACCACCACCTCTTCCGAGGCGACGCCCAAATCCAATCGGATAGCGTCGACAGCACCTGGCTTGTCGCCTGGCCCCATGATCTTCAGCCCATACTGAGAAGCGCGAACATAGTCGAATGACGCGAACAGGGTGGCGAACTCCAGCGGAGCCATCGTCACCAGGCATGTGACGATGTCCATCGATACCAGGTCGGACAGCACCCGTGTCATCGAGCCGATGCGAGGAGCACGTGCGGCTGCTTCGCGACAGGCCTCCTCGAAGCGGTCACCCCAGAGAGCGAGCGCAGAGACGGAAAATTGGAGGCTGTCCAGCAGGCCCGCGTCATATTGACTCTCGAGCGACCGAATCTCAGCCAGCACATCTGCGACTACTGAAATCTCACGCGCGGCGGTCGTGCCCGGCATGAGCGTTCCGTCGAGGTCGAACACTACGAGTCGTGTGATCGCGCCGCTCACTGCACCATCGCCGCTCGCGCCGCACGGGACTGGAACAGATGAGGCGGCGTGACTGAACCCAGAAGCTCATCGAGCAGGGCATCGGGATCCTCATCGAGGCGTAGATGCTGGATGTGTTCCCGGTGCATGAACCCCTGCTCCACCCCATGGGCGAGAAATGCGAAGAGTGGATCGTAGTAGCGCAGGGTGTTCACGAACCCGATGGGCTTGGCGTGCATCCCGAGTTGCGACCAGGTCGCGACTTCGAATACCTCCTCAGAAGTACCGAGGCCGCCGGGTAGAGCTACGAATGCGTCGGCAAGCCGAGCCATCATCGCCTTCCGTTCGTGCATGTCGGCGACCACGTCGCAACTCAGTAAGGCCCCTGTGGCACACCTCGAAACGCACGAGACTGTCGGGAATCACTCCCACGACCGTCCCACCCAGCGATATCACCTCGTCGGCGATGGTGCCCATGAGGCCGGTTGACGCGCCGCCGTAGACAAGGCTCATTCCGCGCTCCACCAGAGCCCTGCCCAGCTCGCGTGCGGCCCGCTCGTATAGGGGCGAGGCGCCGGATGACGCTCCGCAGAACACTGCAATGGACTTCATTTGCGCCTCTCCGTAGTCATACGTAGTACTCAGCAGGGAGGAGACTAGCCCTACACTGAGGGGTGCGCAACGCTGGAGCTGCCGAGCCACGCCCGCACGGAGGGCGCACTACCCTCGAAGGGACCATGTGAACTCCACGGACGAATACCTCCCCAGGAAGCGGGTTTCGAGCCACGACGTTGCCAGAGTTGCTGAGGTGTCACAAACCACGGTGTCCCTGGTGTTCTCTGGCAAGGCGAATGGCCGGGTCTCGGATCGGACACGGGAGCGCGTGCTGGATGCAGCCGACAGACTCGGCTACTCCCCCCAACACCGCAGCCCGCGAGCTACGCGTCGGCTACTCGAAGACCGTCGCGCTCCTCACCCCCGTCTTGGGGAACAGCTTCTTTGCCGCTGTCCATGATTCCCTCGCCCGCTCCGCGAGGATCGAGGACGTAAACGTGATCATTTATCCGCTTGCGGCCGATGACGTCTCCGCCCTCCCGCCCTTTAACCGAACTGTGGATGGCATCATCGGCTGCTCACTGGATTGGGACGAGGTCCAAGCCACCGCGCAGCGAATACCCACGGTGCTCCTTGATGCCGACCCCTCGGGGCCGGTTCCCACAGTGAATGCCGATGTCTCCGCTGGCGCGCGTGAGCTGGCGCTTCATCTGGTGAGCCGCCCGGAACGCCCCATCATCCACTTGGCGGCCGACCTGTCCTCGTGGACGTTCGAGAGTCGCGGCTCTGCGATGCGTGCCGTTCTTGAAGGCACAGGGCTCCACTACTCGATCATCCGCACGCCGGCTACCGTCGGTGCTGCCAGGGCGCAGGCGCTGCGCGTCTTCGGTCAGCGCACCATGCCACTCACCCTCGTCTGCGACACGGACGACATGGCGCTCGGGGTGTACCTCGCCGCAGCCTCACTCGGCCTGGGCATCCCCGCCGAAGTCTCCATAGCGAGCTTTGACGATCGAGAGATAGACAAGTGGCTGGTTCCTGGGCTCACGAGCGTCAGGATTGAGGCCGAGGTGCTCGGTTCTACTGCGATGTCGCTGCTGCGCAGCTGGTGGCACGATGGCAGGCCTCCAGCTTCACGGATTATCCCCGCGACTCTGCAACTGAGAGGTTCTGTGGCCTGACGCACAGGCTGTCAAATGGGCGGGTGATCCACGAGACGGCTGGCCAAGTTGCCGCTTGCCAAGCAGATCGCGCCCCAGAAGCTTCGCAGAGAATGCCCCCCTTCCCGCCTCGAAGCGGAGCGCCCGGCGTCGTCAGGCCGCCGGGCCGCCGTCCTCGGGCGCGACGGCCGAGGTGGCCGCGCCCTGGTCCTCGGCGATGCGCGTGTGGTGGTGGATGACCTCGGCGACAATGAAGTTCAGGAATTTCTCCGCGAAGGCCGGGTCGAGCTTCGACTCCTCGGCGAGCGCGCGGAGGCGGAGGATCTGACGGCGCTCGCGCTCGGGATCCGCCGCGGGCAGCCCGTGCGCGGCCTTCAACCGGCCGACCGACTGCGTGAACTTGAACCGCTCGGCGAGCAGGTGCACGAGGGCGGCGTCGATGTTGTCGATGCTCCCGCGGATCTCCCCCAGCTCCTCGAGGGCGGCACGGGCGTCGTCGTCGAGGGGCGCCCCTGCGGGGCCGGTGTTCTCAGGCATGCGATGACCCTACCCATCCGCGCCTGGACGACGGAGGCGGGCGTCCCCGATGGGGACGCCCGCCTCTGCTCGCTCGGGTGGATCAGTCGACGATGGTGACCTTCACGTCGATGTTGCCGCGCGTGGCGTTGGAGTACGGGCAGACCTGGTGGGCCGCGTCCGCGATCTCCTGGCGGCGCTCGGGCGCCACGTTGGGGAGGTAGACGTCGAGCTCGACCGCGAGGCCGAAGCCGCCCTGGCCGTTGTCGCCGATGGAGACGCTGGCGGAGACGCCGGCGTCCTTCGTGTCGACGCCGGCGTTCTTGCCGACGAGGTGGGTGGCGCCGAGGAAGCAGGCGCTGTACCCGGCGGCGAAGAGCTGCTCGGGGTTCGTGCCCTCGCCCGAGCCGCCCATCTCCTTGGGGGGACGGGTATCGAAGTCGATGCGGTCGTCCTCGCTGCGGACGTGTCCGTCGCGTCCTCCGCCGGAGGCGTGCGCGATAGCGGTGTAGATGGGTTCCATGCATCCATCAGACCACGACGGGGCTGGGAGCGCGCGCCGCCCGCGGTGGACGTTCGCGGCACGGACGGTGGATCGCGGGCGAACGCGGCGGATGCATCGTGCGCGGCCCGGCCGGCCGCCCGGGCGCGTCGCGGCGGCTCCTCCGGGCGCGTCGTGGCGGCCCGCCAGCGGTCAGGGCAGCAGGCCCGAGCGGTAGCCCCACACGACGGTCTGCAGGCGGTCGCGGGTGCCGAGCTTCGTCATGATCCGCGTGAGGTGCGACTTCACGGTGCTGGTCTCGATCACGAGCCGGCCGCCGATCTCGTCGTTGGAGAGGCCGTCGCCGAGGAGCCGCACGATGTCCTGCTCGCGCGGCGTGAGGACCTCGACGCCGGGGTGCACGGCGGACGCGACCCGGCGTCGCGTGAACTCGTCCATCACACGGCGGGTGGTCACGCCGTCGAGGGCGGCGCGGCCCTCGGCGAGCGCGCGCACGGCCTGGATGAACTCCTCGGGCTCCGCGTCCTTGAGCACGAAGCCGCGCGCGCCCGCCTCGAGCGCGCCGAAGACGTACTCGTCGAGGTCGAAGGTGGTGGCGACCAGGACGGCGGGGCCCTGCGGATCGTCGCCGGGCGCGCGCGCCGGGGTGTCCGCCTTCGCGTCCGCATGCGCATCCGCTCCGGTGATCGCGCGGGTCGCCTCGATGCCGTCGCCGCCGGGCATCCGCACGTCCATCACCACGACGTCGGGCGCGAGGCGGCGCACGAGCTCCACCGCCTCGCGGCCGCCCGACGCCTCGCCGACCACCTCGATGCCGCCGGCCGTCTCGAGCACGACGCGGAAGCCGGCGCGGACGATGGACTGGTCGTCGACCAGCACCACGCGGATCACGCGTCGGCCCCCTGCGCCGATGCGGGCCCGGCCGGCACGGGCGCCGTCGGGACGGGCGCGGCCGGGACGGGCGCGGCCGGGACGGGCTCGACCGGCAGCTCGAGGCGCACGCGCCAGGTGCCGGATGCGGTGGGGCCCGCCTCCAGGCGGCCGCCGACGAGCGCGGCCCGCTCGCGCATCCCGACCAGGCCGTAGCCGGGCGCCGTCGCCTGTGCCGCAGCGGGCAGCGCGTTCTCGATGGTGAGCGCGATGCGCGCGGGGCCGGCCTCGGTGGTGAGGGTCACGGCGGATCCGGGCGCGTGCCGCCGGGCGTTCGCGAGCGCCTCCTGCACGGTGCGGTACGCGGTGACGTCGGCGAGCGGCGCGAGCGCGGGCGCGTCGCCGGTCGCGCGCTCCTCGACCTCGGTGCCCGACGTGCGGGCCGCCGCCACGAGGCCCGGGAGGTCGGCGAGGCCGGGCACGGGGGCGGTGCCCGCGTCGCCGCCGCCCTCGCCGTCGGACGTCTGGCGGAGGATCCCGACGATGGAGCGCAGCGCGTCGAGCGTCTCGCGGCCCTGGACGCGGATCCCCCGCAGCGACTCGCGGGCGCGCTCGGGATCGAGGTCCACGAGGCGCTCGGCGGCGCCCGCCTGCACGACGAGCGCCGTGAGGTGGTGCGCGGCCACGTCGTGCAGCTCGCGCGCCATGCGGGTGCGCTCGGCGGCGACCGCGGCGCGGGTGAGCGCCGCCTGGTGCTCCACGGTCTCGACGGCGCGCGCGAGCACGTCGCGGTCGTGCCGGCGGCGGAGCGCGACCCAGGAGCCGACGGCGGCGCTCGCGACGGCGATGAGGATCCCGCTGGCGAGGAGCGACGCCGCCTCCACCAGGCTGGGGAGGCCGAGGGGCACGCGGACCACCCCGGGCATGAGCTCCGCGCGCAGCCAGGCGGTGGCGGCCAGGACGGCGCCGACCGCCTCGATCCCGAGGGCCGCGGCGACGATCCTCGCGGCCGGCCCCACCGGCAGCCGCACGCCGACCGTGTACGCGGCGACCACGGGGGCGGCCGCCCAGAAGACGAAGCCGGGCGGCAGCGCCGCCACGAGCCCGGCCTGCAGCACCGAGACCGCGAGGAGCACGGCGCGCGGGTGGCGGCGGCGCGCGGCGAGGGGTGCGCACTGGGCGACCGCGAGGATCCCGACGACCCAGCCC
>NZ_JAAVCB010000151.1:0-11060 GCF_014802555.1 Clavibacter sp.
CGACGGCTCAGCCTGCGACCGGCCCCATGTCCTCGACCGCGCGCGCGAGGGCGTCGCGGCAGGCGCGGATCCCCGGCCGGTCGAGGCTGCCCACGCGCGACGACGTGAAGACCGTGCGCCGCGGCGAGCCGGGCAGGCCGATCAGCCGCACGTCGGGCTCGCGTCCGGCCCACACCAGATCCGGCAGCACGGACGCCGCGTGCCCGCCGCGCACCAGGTCGATGTGCGCCTGCAGGTCGGCCGTCACGTACCGCACGTCCGGCTCGAAGCCCGCGACCCGGCACACCTGCTCGGCGAAGTGGCGCGACGCCGTGCCCGCGGGCTCCATCACCCAGGGCAGGCGGCGCGCGTCGGAGATGGACCGGACGTCGTCGCGGCCGGGCGGGAGGCCGAGGCGGAGCGGATCCACGCACAGCTCCTCGCGGTCGAGGTCGGCCGGCCGGGGTGCCGCGTGCGCCGGGTACTGCTCGGCGATGACGAGGTCGTGGTCGCGCGCCCACACGTCGTGCAGGCCCGACTCCGGCTCGCGCATCGTGATCTCGACCCGCAGGTCGGGGTAGTCGTCGCGGAGGATCGTGAGCGCGGGCGGCACGAGCGCGAGCAGCGCCGACTGGAACGCGGCCACGCGGATCGTGCCGGACACGTTCGCGAGCGACGCGTTCACCTCGGTCTCCGCCCGCTCCAGCCGCTCGAGCAGCGCCGTCGTGTGCTCGACGAGGATCTCAGCCTGCGGCGTGAGCACGACCCGCCGGCCGACCCGGCGCAGCAGCGGGACGCCCGCCTCGCGCTCGAGCTGCGCGAGCTGCTGCGACACCGACGACGGGCTGAACGAGAGCGCGTCGGCGACCGCGCCGATCGTGCCGCGGAGCTTGAGCTCGCGCAGGAGCCGCAGTCGTCGCATCTCGAGCACGTGCGCCTCCCGGGGATGTCAGGCGAGCGTGGAATCATCGGCAGGGCCGCACGATGATCATCGGAAACGTTCAGCGCATCCGATGAGAGTGTGGTCCCACACTGGGAGGACGCGCCCGCAGCGCGGCCGACGCCGGGGCTCCGGCCCACCTGAGACGAAGAGGTTCCCGCATGACCGCATCCGGCCCCGAGACCGCATCCGCCTCCACGACGGCGCAGTCCCCGACGATCGACGGCGCATCCGCCGCTCCGGATCGCGAGGCGCTCGCCGACCGGTCCGTCGCCCTCGTGCGCACGTGGCTCGCCGAGGCGGCCCAGCACCCCGCGGATCCCTCGGCCGAGCGCCTCGCGGGCGTCCTCAAGGACGAGAACGGCCTCGACTTCACCATCGGCTTCGTCGACCGGGTCGTGCGCCCCGAGGACCTCCCGGTCGCCGGCAACAGCCTCGCCGCGCTCACCGCCAAGACCCCCGGGTTCCTGCCCTGGTACATGCAGGGCGCGATCCGCGCGGGCGGCATCCTCGGCCTGGTCCTCCCGCAGATCGTCGTCCCGGTCGCGCGCCGCGTGCTGCGCGAGATGGTCGGGCACCTCATCGTCGACGCGACGAGCGAGAAGCTCGGGCCGGCCATCCAGAAGCTGCGCGAGGGCGGATCCCGCCTCAACCTCAACCTGCTCGGCGAGGCCGTGCTCGGCGAGAAGGAGGCCGCGCGCCGCCTGGCGGGCACGCGCGAGCTGCTCGCCCGCGACGACGTCGACTACGTCTCCATCAAGGTGTCGAGCGTCGTGTCGCAGCTGTCGATGTGGGCGTTCGACGAGGCCGTTGACAAGGTCGTCGAGCGGCTCACCCCGCTGTACGAGCTGGCGTCGGAGGCCGCGACCCCGAAGTTCATCAACCTCGACATGGAGGAGTACAAGGACCTCGACCTCACCATCGAGGTGTTCACGCGCGTGCTCGACCAGCCGCAGGTGAAGGACCTCGAGGCCGGGATCGTGCTGCAGGCGTACCTGCCCGACGCGCTCGCCGGCCTGCAGCGACTCACCGCCTGGGCGCAGGAGCGTCGCGCGGCGGGCGGCGCGCCCATCAAGGTGCGTATCGTCAAGGGCGCGAACCTCGCGATGGAGCAGGTCGACGGCCGGATGCACGACTGGCCCGTCGCCACCTGGTCCACGAAGGAGCAGACCGACACGCACTACAAGCGCATGCTCGAGCACGCGCTCCAGCCCGCCGCGGCCGACGCCGTGAAGGTCGGGGTCGCCGGCCACAACCTCTTCGACGTCGCCTACGCGTGGCTGCTCGCCGAGGAGCGCGGCGTGACCGACCGGATCGAGTTCGAGATGCTCCTCGGCATGGCGACCGGCCAGGCCGAGGCCGTGAAGCGCACGGTCGGCGGGCTGCTGCTCTACACGCCCGTCGTGCACCCGACCGAGTTCGACGTGGCCATCTCGTACCTCATCCGCCGCCTGGAGGAGAACGCGAGCCAGGAGAACTTCATGTCGGCGGTGTTCGAGCTGAGCACGTCGGCTGAGCTGTTCGCGCGCGAGGAGTCGCGGTTCCGCGCGTCGCTCGCCGGCGTCGACGACACCGTCCCCGCGCCGAACCGCACGCAGGACCGCCGCTTCCCGCCGGAGCTCGACGACGTGGATCCGCTCGCCGAGCCGGAGACGCCCGCCGAGCCCGAGGAGGAGGTCGACCCGCAGCTCACGAGCGTGGTCCAGGGCTTCACGCGCGGCTCGCTGCTGACGCCCGACGCGCTCGTGGACCCCGACGCCTCCGCGACGCCGTTCCACAACGCGGCCGACACGGATCCGGCGCTGCCGACGAACCGCGCCTGGGGCCGCGAGATCCTGTCGCGCGTGGAGGCCTCGCAGCTGGGCGTCGCGACCATCGAGGCCGCGCGCATCGACTCCACGGAGCAGCTGGACGACATCATCGACGGCGTCCGCACCGCGGCAGCCCGCTGGGGTGCCCGCCCCGGCGACCAGCGTGCCGCGCTCCTGCACCGCGTGGGCGTCGCGATCGAGCGCAACCGCGCGCGCCTCATCGAGGTGATGACGTCCGAGACCGGCAAGACCATCGCCGAGGCCGACCCCGAGGTCAGCGAGGCCGTGGACTTCGCGCACTACTACGCTGAGCGCGCCCGCGAGCTCGACCGCGTGCAGGGCGCCCGGTTCGTGCCGTCGCGCGTCACCGTCGTGGCGCCGCCGTGGAACTTCCCCGTCGCGATCCCCGCGGGCAGCATGCTCGCGGCCCTCGCGTCCGGCAGCGGCGTGGTCGTCAAGCCCGCCGGCCAGGCCCGCCGCTCCGGCGCCGTGCTGGTCGAGGCGCTCCGCGAGGCCGGCGTGCCGCGGGAGCTCCTGGCGCTCGTCGACGCGGGCGAGGCCGAGTTCGGCGAGCACCTCATCTCGCACCCGGCGGTCGACCGCGTGATCCTCACGGGCGGCTACGAGACCGCCGAGGTCTTCCGTTCCTGGCGCTCGGATCTGCCGCTCCTCGCGGAGACCAGCGGCAAGAACGCCATCATCGTGACCCCCAGCGCCGACCTCGACCTGGCCGCGGCCGACGTCGTGAAGAGCGCGTTCGGCCACGCGGGCCAGAAGTGCTCGGCGGCGAGCCTCGTGATCCTCGTGGGCTCGGTCGGGAAGTCCCGCCGCTTCCTCACGCAGCTCACCGACGCGGTGTCGTCGCTGCGCGTGGGCTACCCGTCGGACCCGACGACGCAGATGGGCCCGATCATCGAGCCGGCCGCGGGCAAGCTCAAGCACGCGCTCACGCAGCTCGGCGTCGGCGAGAAGTGGCTCGTCGAGCCGTCGCAGATGGACGAGACCGGCCGCCTCTGGTCGCCCGGCGTCCGCGACGGCGTGAAGCCCGGGTCGTACTTCCACCTCACCGAGTTCTTTGGACCCGTGCTCGGCGTGATGCGCGCGCGGACGCTCGAGGAGGCGATCCGCTTCCAGAACGCCATCCCCTACGGCCTCACCGCGGGCCTGCACAGCCTCGACGCGCGCGAGCTCGAGCAGTGGCTCGAGACCGTGGAGGCCGGCAACCTCTACGTGAACCGCGGGATCACGGGCGCGATCGTGCAGCGCCAGCCGTTCGGCGGCTGGAAGCGCTCCTCGGTCGGATCCGGCACCAAGGCCGGCGGCCCGAACTACCTCATGGGCTTGGGCACCTGGGTCGCGGACGCCGGTCGGCACTCCAGCTCGCTGCACCTGCGCGGGCTGTCGCCGCGGGTCACGGAGCTCATCGAGTCGGCGCAGCCCGCCATCCGCTACGAGGACTTCGACCTGGTCCGCCGCTCGGCGCTCAGCGACGCGGTCGCCTGGCACGACGAGTTCGGCCAGGTGAAGGACCCGAGCGGCCTCGGCGTCGAGCGGAACCTGTTCCGCTACCGGCCGCTGCCCGTCACGGTGCGGCTCACCGAGTCGGGTGCGCTCGCCGACCTGCTCCGGGTGCTCGCGGCCGGGCGCCTCGCGCGCGCGGAGATGCACGTGTCGGTGCCGGGGATCCTGCCCGCCGGCCTCGGCCAGGTGCTCGACGACCTGCCCACCGTGCACGTGACCATCGAGACGGACGACGCGTGGCTCGCCCGGGTCGCGGCGTCCGGGATCGCGACGGAGCGCGTGAGGCTCGTCGCCGCGCGCTCGTCGCGGCTGGTGGAGGCGCGCGCCCTGTCCGATGCGCTTCGCGGCACCCCCGACGTCGCGGTCTTCGCCGACGAGGTCACCGCGGCCGGCCGCGTCGAGATGCTCACGTTCCTGCGCGAGCAGGCGATCAGCATCACGGCCCACCGCTTCGGCAACCCGGACGACTGGAGCGAGGCGGTCATCTAGGTGACCGGGATCGAGGTCCGCGCGCTGGCGGCCTCGGAGGTCGGGCGGCTCGAGCAGGAGGAGCCGCCCGGCCGCGGGTTCGCGCGCGCCATGTGGGCGCTGCAGGAGGCGGGCGGATCCACGCTGCTGGTCGCGTGGGACGGCGACCGTCCCGTGGGCGCCGGCCAGCTCGACCTGCGCGGCGACGTGCCCGAGCTGCGGAACCTGCGGGTGGACGAGGCCGAGCGCGGACGCGGCATCGGCACGGCGATCATGCGCGCGGCCGAGGAGCGCGTCGGATCCGGGCCCCTCGCGGTGGGCGTCGGCCTCGACAACCCGCGGGCCCGCGCGCTGTACGAGCGGCTCGGCTACCGCGGCACGGGGGAGAACACGACGACCACGTACGCCTACGTGGACGACGCGGGCGTCACGCGGCGGGCGACGGAGACCGACGAGATGCTGGTGCGCGCCCGGGGATGAACCGCACGCGGCCCGACGGGATCCGCGAGCCTGGGCGCATGCAGACATCCGAGGCCGTCGACCGCGCCCGGACGCTGTGGGCCGATGGCCGCCGACGCGACGCGATCGTCGAGCTGCGGACGCGGGTGCGCAAGGAGCCGGGCGACGCGGTGGCGCGGCTGCTCCTCGCGTCCTGGTACCGCGAGGTGCGCGCGCCCGACCAGGCTGCTCGGTGGGGCATCGCCCTGCACGGCTGGACCACACCGCGCGAGCGAGAGCTGCTGGCCCGCCTGATCGCCTCGTCCGGTGTCCGGGACGAGCACCTCGGCCGCTTCCTCGCGCTGCCGGCGGGCGAGCGGCCGGCGGAGCTCGACGAGGTCATGGTCGTCGTGGGCGGTCTGCGCGCGCCCGACGGGTGGCGCGGCGCCAAGCCGCTGCGGCGCTCCGACCGGCGGAGCCAGGTCGTGCGCACCCTGGCCGTGCTCGGCTGGCTGATGCTCGGGGGCTCCCTGCTGGTGTCGGGCTGCGTGGCGATGACCGGCGACGACGCGACGCCGCTCGCGCGCGGCGGTGCCGCCCTGGCGCTCCTGCTGCTCGCCGTCGCCGCGGTCGTGGAGGGGACACGTGCGCGTCGGGGCTGGTGGTGGGTCGGCCCGTCGACCGTGCTGCTCGCCGGGGCGCTCGTGGCCGGCGCGGTCGTGCTCGCGCGGATGGCCGCGTGACGGCCGCCTAGGGTCGACACGTGATCCCCGCTCCCGCCGTCGTGCACGTGTCGGTGGCGCGGGTGGCCGCGTCGGCCGACCGCTCCGCGCGCACCGCGGCCGGTCGTGACGCTCTCCGGGCGCTCGCCGCGGGGCTCGTGGGTGCGGATCCCGCGGCCGTCACCGTCCGCGCCCGCTGCGCCACGTGCGGCGGCGAGCACGGCCGGCCGGTGCTCGGCGGATCCCGCGCGCTCGACGGCCTGCACGCGAGCGTGGCGCACGCGGGCGACGCGGTGGTGGTCGCCGTCAGCGCTGACGGGCCGGTCGGGATCGACGCCGAGCCGCGCGACCGTGAGGCGCCCCCCGGGATGGCCCTCGCGGGGTGGGTGCGGATCGAGGCGGTGCTGAAGGCCGACGGGCGCGGGCTCCTCGTGGATCCGGGGCGCGTGCGTTTCGCCGGGGACGCGGACGGGACCGTCGCGTGGATCGACGGCGAGGAAGCGCGCTACCGGGTCGTCGAGGTCGCGCTCGCGTCCGACCTCGTGGCTGCTGTCGCGCGCTTTGCTGGGCCCGCCGGTGCGCAGCCGCTCACGGCGGAGATCCGCTCGCTCGCCCTCTGAACGGGACGCGGCATCAGCGAAGGCGATTCACTCGTTCTCCGCCTGGTCGAGCACGAACTCCGTGAACCCCGGCACGGTGAACGACAGGTGCCCGTGCTTGTTCGCGTCGAGGAGGCCCTTGTCCAGCAGCTTCTGGCGAGCGACGGAGATCGCTCGAGTGGTCGTCGACAGAGCCTCGGCGAGATCGGCGCGCTTCACGTCCACTCCACCCAGCCGCGCTACCGCCACGAGCATGTCCTGCTGTCGCGGACTGGCGGACCTCCAGCGCGCGGTGAAGAGCGTATCCATCTCCGCACCGACGGACGGCAGCGCGGCCAGGACGTCCTCGAGCGCGATGGTGTCATCTGGTCGCAAGCCGTCACGGGCGAGGCGCCCGGCAGCTGCACGCCACGACGCGTCGCCGATCAGCTGGACCTTGTAGGGATAGCCGCTCGACTCCGCCACAGCCCGATCGAGGGCAGCCACGTCCCAGTTCACGGCGACGGTCGTGGCCGTGCCTTCGAGCGCCTCGCGCGCGCCAGCGTCGGACAGGCCGTGCATCGGCTGGAAGCTGAACCGCTCGCTGAACGTCACGGCCTTGTTGATCTTCGTCGGGGCACCCGGCAGCCCGACGGCGAAGAGCGCGGTCCGCGGCTGCCCGGGTTCGAAGGCGCGGAGCGGGGCCATCTCCTGCCACGCGTAGGCGAGGGTGCGCAGGCTCTCGGGGTCCGCCTCCTGGATCTCGTCGATGAGGATCGCGACCCCCGCGTCCCCGTCATGGATCACGGCGTCGATCGCGGCGCGGATCGCCTGCTGGACTTGCTTCGCGGATGCGGCCGTCCGTCTCTTCTCCGGGGTCATCGAGACGCCGACCTGCACGATGCCGGGAGCCCCCAGCGTGACCGTGGCCGAGTCGATCGCCTCGAGGGCGGCCTTCCGCAGACGCGTGCCGGTTCCGACGACCTGCCGGAGCTCGCCGAGCAGGGATCGGACCAGATCCTCGTCGGGATCCGCCGTGATCAGCACGGTCCGGACGCCGTACCCGCCGAAGATGCGCTGCGCCTCCCGGAGCAGCGACGTCTTGCCGATCCCGCGGGGACCGTGGTCGACGTGCACGCGGGGGATGAACAGCCCATCGGACGCCATGCGCTGGGCGGCCTCGCGGAACTGCTGCAGCTTGTCCGCCCGCCCGGGCAGGCTCGTCGGCACGGATCCCGGCGTGTAGGGACTCAGCGACTCACTGGGGTGGCGCCCATCGTCGTTATACATCGACCCGAAGTATAACAACGATGGCGCGCAGTCAGAGGTGTCGCGATCCGCCTCCTCAGCGCCGCCGCACCCGCGGCAGCGCCGGCAGCGGCCCGTCCGCGAGCCATGCGCGGAGCAGCGCGCCCGCGTCGCCGGCCGCGCCGACGAGGTCCGCGGTCGTGCGCGGCGCCGTCCACGCCGGATCCGTCCACTTGAGCAGCAGCTGCCGCCACGCCGCGTCGCCGAGCGTCAGCCGCAGCGCGTGCACCGCGAGGGCGCCGCGCTTGTAGACGACGTCGTCGAACATCGACTCCGGTCCGGGATCGCCGATGCCGAGCTGCGTGCCGTAGCGGTCGAGACGAGTGTGGTGCTGGCGCGCGAGCTGGTCGGCGGTCGCGCCGCCTGCCTCCTCCGACCACAGCCACTCGGCGTAGCAGGCGAAGCCCTCGTTGAGCCAGATGTGCTGCCACGACGCGAGGCCCACCGCGTTGCCGAACCACTGGTGCGCGAGCTCGTGGGCGACGAGCCGCTCGGATCCGCCCGTCCCGTCCGCGTGGTTCGACCCGAGCACGGCCATCGCCTGCGCCTCGAGCGGGATCTCCAGCTCGTCGTCCGTGACGACGACGCGGTACTCGTCGAACGGGTACGGCCCGAACAGGGTCTCGAAGAAGGCCATCATGCGGGGCACGAGCGCGAGGTCCTGCAGCACGCGGGCCTCGCGCGGCTTCGGGTACGCGAAGACCGCCTGCGTGGATCCGGCGGGCACGCGCCGCTCCGAGTAGCGGCCGATCTGCACGGTCGCGAGGTACGGCGCGGTGGGCGCGTCCTGCTCGTACGTCCAGGTCGCGCGGCCCGAGCGCTCGAGGCGGGAGACGAGCCGGCCGCTCGCGATCACGGAGTAGTCGACCTCGCACGCGATGCGGATCCGGAAGGCGGCCCGGTCGTCCGGCCGGTCGTTGCAGGGGAACCAGGTGGACGCGCCGCTCGGCTGCGACGCGACGAGCACGCCGTCGCCGAGCTCCTCCCAGCCGAGGTCGCCCCAGACCGTGCGACGCGGACCCGGCTCGCCGGAGTAGGCGACGTCGACCGTGAACGTCGCGCCCGCGGGGATGGGAGCCGCGGGCGTGACGACGAGCCGCCCGCCGCGCTGCACGTGCCGGGTCTCGCGGCGGCCGTCGACGCGCACGTCGCCCGCGCGGAGGCCCGTGAGGTCGAGCTCGAGGCGGGGGAGCGGCTCGCGCGCGACGGCCGTGATGACGGCGCGCGCCTTCAGTCGGTTGCGGGCCACGCGGTAGTCGAGGTCGAGGTCGTAGCGCCCGACCGCGTAGGCGGTGGATCCGACCTCGGGGGTGTACGCGTCGCCGGACGACGGACCTGCCGCGGCCCTCACCGGTGACCGGCGGTCGCGCGCGCGGTGGCGTCGGTCGGAGCGGTCGCGGCGGCGCCCGCGGACGCCGCGGCGGCGCTCGCGGGCAGGTAGCGGCCGAGCGTCACCTCGCGCCACGGGCCGATCGGGTTGCCGCTCCAGCGGCTCGCCTCCGGCACGAGCTCCCCGCGCATCACGAGGCTCGCGGGGCCCACGGTGGCCTGCGGGCCGATGCGCGCCGCGGGGAGGATGACGCTGTGCGGCCCGAGGGTCGCACCGGCGTCGAGGGTGACGGTGTCCATGCTCATGATCCGATCATGGAACAGATGCGTCTGCACGACGCACCCGCGATTGATCGTGGAAGCGTCCCCCAGCGTCACGAGGTCGGCCTCGGGCAGCCAGTGCGAGTCGCACCAGACGCCGGATCCGATGCGCGCGCCGAGGCTCCGCAGCCACCACACGAGCGCGGGCGTGCCCGCGGCCGACGACGCGAACCAGGGCGCGGCGACCATCTCGGTGAAGACGTCCGACACCTCGCTGCGCCACACGAACGACGACCACAGCGGGTGCTCCTCCGCGCGGATGCGGCCGATGAGGATCCACTTGGCCGCCGTCGAGACGCCCGCCGCCACCGCGCCGGCGACCAGCAGCACGACCCCGCCGAGCAGGAACGCGACGAACGGGCCCCACGCCTCGGTGAGCGCGGCGAGGGTCACGAGCACGGCCAGGCCGATTGCGCAGGTGACGAACACGGGCACGACGCGCAGCAGCTCCCAGAGGATGCGGGCGACGCGCAGCCGCATCGGCGGGGCGAACGTGCGGGAGTCGTCCGCCGCGGCGACCGTGCGCCGGAGCCGGACGGGCGGGGAGCCGAGCCACGAGGATCCGGCCTTCGACTTCGTGGGCGCCGCCGAGAGCACGGCGACGAGGCCGTCCTTCGGCACCTTGTGGCCGGGCCCCGCCATGCCGGAGTTGCCGAGGAACGCGCGCTGGCCGATCTCGGCGCGGGCGACGCGCATCCAGCCGCCGCCGAGCTCGTAGCCGGCGACGAGCGTGTCGTCGGCGAGGAAGGCGCCGTCGCGGATGGTGGTCATCGCCGGGATGAGCAGCACGGTCGACGCCTCGACGTCCTTGCCCACGCGCGCGCCGAGGAGCCGGAGCCACACGGGCGTGAAGAGGCCGGCGTAGAGCGGGAAGAGCACGGTGCGGGCCATGTCGAGGAGGCGCTCGGTGGTCCAGAGCTGCCAGCCGACGCGGCTGCGCACCGCGTGGATGCCCTCCGTCACGCCGAGGCCGAGCAGGCGCACGGATCCGACGACGAGCAGCGCGAGCACGAGCCCGGTCACGAGTACGGCGGGCACGAGCGCGCCGAGGCCGCGCCACCAGACGTCGCCGAGGTCGGCGGATCCGCGGATGGCGGCCGCGAGGATCGCGCCGCCCGCGACGAAGCCGAGCACCGGGACGAGCGCGGTCGCGACGGACGCTGCTCCGTACGCGGTGACCCAGCGCGTGTTGCGCGGCGGCCGGTGGTCGGGCCACCAGACGCGCGCCTTGCCCTCGCGCGCGGCGGGGGACCCGGCCCAGCGCTGGCCCGCCGGCACGCGGCCGAAGACGGCGGAGCCGGGCGCGATCTCCGCGCCCTTGCCGATGCGCGTGCCCGGCAGCAGCGTCGAGCGCGTGCCGACGGTGGATCCCGCGCCGATGCGGACGGCGCCGACGCGCACGGTGTCGCCGTCGATCCAGTAGCCGGAGAGGTCGACCTCCGGCTCGACCGATGCGCCCCGGCCGATGCGCAGCATGCCCGTGACGGGCGGCAGCGTGTGCAGGTCGACGTCGTCGGCGATGCGCGCGCCTAGCTGTACTGGGTCATGACGTTGGTGACACTCGGGCCGCGGGCGTGAGCCCGTGGCTTGAGTGGATTCGTTCAGTGTTGTAGTGCTCGATGAAGGGGTCAAGCGCGTCGGCGCG
>NZ_JAAVCB010000152.1:0-12836 GCF_014802555.1 Clavibacter sp.
CATTACCGTGGGACATCGAGGCCTCCTGGCGATGGTTGAACTGAACAGCTCCATCAAGCCAGGAGGCCTCTTCACACGCCCCGAAGTGTCACCAACGTCATGGCCGAGTACAGCTAGCCTCGGCCACGCGGGGGACCGGGGCGGCGCGACCGGCGGCGGCGGATCCACCGGCGGGAGGCGGGACGCGTGATCGAGGCAGCGGGCGCGGTCGACGGCAGCTCCTCGGCGGAGGCCGTCGTGAGCGTGGTCGTGATCGACGACGAGTCGCTCGTGCGATCCGGCATCGCGATGGTGCTGGGCGCCAGCCCGCGGATCGCCGTGCGCGCGGCTGTGTCGAGCGACACGGCCGTCGCGACCGTGCGGGAGCACGCGCCCGACGTGGTGCTGCTCGACATCCGGATGCCCGCGCCCGACGGCCTCACGATCCTCGCCGAGCTCATGGCCGAGCCCCGCCCGCCGGCGGTCGCCATGCTCACCACCTTCGACACCGACGACCAAGTGCTCGAGGCCCTGCACCGCGGCGCGTCGGGCTTCCTCCTGAAGGACACGGATCCGGAGCAGCTCGCCCGGCACGTGCTCACGCTCGCGTCCGGCGGGATCGTGCTCGCGCCGGGGCTCCGACCCGGGCGCCTCTTCCGCTCGCGGGAGGACGACGCCGAGCGCGCGCGGGTCGCCCGGCTCGGCGACCGCGAGCTGGTCGTGCTGAAGGCGCTCGCGCGCGGCCTGTCGAACGCGGAGATCGTCGCGGCGAGCGGGCTCACGCTCGGCACGGTGAAGGAGACGGTCAGCTCGATCGTGCAGGCGCTCGGGGTCCGCACGCGGGTCGAGGCGGCCGTCGTCGCCGACCGCGCCGGCCTCGTGCCGCGGCGGTGAGCCGGCGATGCGCGTGAGCGGGAGGGCGCCCGCCTCGGGCGACGCGACGGATCCCGACGCCCTCGACGCGACCGCTCCCGGCGTCCGGCCCGCCGCCGCCCGTGCGCGCGCGGCGCTCGTCGACCTGCTGGTGGCGGGGATCGCCACGGCCCTGTCCTCCGGGTTCCTCTCGGCCTCGCAGTCGTCGGGGGAGGTCGCCGCGGGGATCGCCGCCTGCCTCGGCCTCCTGCTCCGCCGCCGCTGGCCGTGGCTGAGCGTGCTGGCCGCGCTGCCCGCCTTCTCCGTCAGCATCGCGTACGTGCCGCTCATGATCGCCCTGTTCGACCTCGGCCTCTCGCGTGCGCCGCGGTGGCAGGTCACGGTCGCGGCGGGCGCATCCCTGGTCGCGTACATGGCGCCGCTCTGGCCGCCGGAGGACGTGCAGTTCCTGATCGAGCCGCTCGTCGACGCGAGCATCTACACGGTCGGACCCGCGCTCCTCGGCGCGTTTCTCCGCGAGCGGCGGACGGCGGCGGCCCAGCTGCGGGAGCTGCGGGAGGCCCAGACGCTCGGGCAGCTGCAGGCCGCCGAGGTCGCGCTCGCCCGGGAGCGCGCGGTGCTGGCGCGCGAGATGCACGACGTGGTGTCGCACCAGGTCAGCCTCATCGCCGTGCAGGCCGGCGCGATGCAGGTGGGCGCGGCCGACGAGCCCTCGCGGGAGGCCGCGCGCACGATCCGAGCGCTCAGCACGGTCACGCTCGAGGAGCTGCGCGGCATGGTGGAGGTGCTCCGCGCGGCCGGCGGGGAGCGGCGCGAGCTCGCGCCGCAGCCGACCCTCCAGGACGTGCCGGCGCTGGTGGCGGCCAGCGGGATCAGCGTGGAGACCGAGATCGACCTCCCCGCCGACCTGTCCGCCGCCGCCCAGCGCGCCGTCTACCGCACGGTGCAGGAGGGGCTCACCAACGCGCGGAAGCACGCGACCGGCGCGCCCGTGCGGATCACCGGGCGCCTGGACGCGGGCCACGTGGTGCTCGAGGTCGAGGCGGGCCGGGCGACGCTCCCGCTGCTCGACCTGCCGAGCGGACGCCACGGGCTCACCGGCCTGCGCGAGCGCGCCCAGCTGCTCGGCGGGAGCCTCGCGGCCGAGACGCGCGCCGACGGATCCCACCTGCTGCGGCTGCGCTTCCCGCTCTGAGGGGGGTCGGCCGGTCGGCGCCTGCGCGGCTCAGCGGCCCGCCGTCGAGGAGGAGACCGTGGCCGGTTCGGCGTCGGTCGCCGGCTCCGGGCCGGGCCAGATGGTCCACGCGACCGCCCAGACGGTGCAGATGCCGAGGAGGACGGTGAGCCGGCCGAGCCAGTCCCCGAGCGCCCCGGTGCGGGCGGGGTCGCCGACGAACGCGATGGCGGCGAGGAGCAGGGCGCAGGCGATCGTGTAGGCGACGACCGTGAGGATCCAGAGCCGCCACTCGTGGCGCACCCTGGCGCGGCCGGACCTGAGCGGGCGCACGGGCGCGGGGCCGCCGGCGAAGCGGTGGGCGAAGCGCACGTCGAGCCAGCGCACCATCGAGTGGCCGAAGGCGACGGATCCGCCGAGGTAGGCGGCGGCGAGGCCGTGGGTCCAGTCGGCGGTGGCGCCGCCGCGGAGGTCGATGGTCGCGGCGACGAGCAGCACGAGATCGACGACGGGCACGCACGCGAGGAGCACGGCGCCGAGGCGCGGGCGCCGGAGGACGTAGCGGACGGCGAGCCCCGCGGCCAGCACGGCCCAGAAGCCGATCTCGCAGGCGATGATGACGACGACGATCATGCGGCGGCCCCCCGGCGCTCGGCTGGTCTCCACCGTATCGACGCGGGTCCCGGCGACGACGCCCCAGATGAGGGGCGCCGGCCGGACGGCGGCTCAGCCCTGCCGTGCCTTGTTCCGCGGGTTCTGCTTGTTGATGACGAAGACGCGGCCGCGGCGGCGCACGACCTGCGCGCCGGGGAGCTTCTTCAGGGCCTTGATCGAGTTGCGCACCTTCATGGGGATGGTCCTTTCACGAGAACGGTTCTCAATAGACTACAGCCATGCCCGCTCGCGACCACCTGCCCCTGCCCGTGTACCCGCAGCCGCCGTCGGGCGTCGTCCTCGTGGTGGGCGAGGGATCCGGCCTCCGCTCGGTGCTGCGGGACGCGGTCGACGACGTCGCGGGGACGCTGCTCGTGCTCCCGGCCGAGGAGGCGGATCCGGTCGAGCCCATCGCGCGGTTCCTCGACGACCTCGCCGGGCGCGGGCCGGGCGTCGAGGCCGTGGTGGGGATCCCCGCGACCGCCGACGTGCGCGCGACCGGGATGCAGCTCGACCTCCTGCTGCGCCGCGAGCACGAGCTGCGGCGCGCGTCCGGCGGGTCGGGATCCGGCTTCGGGCTGCGCCACGTCGTCTCGGTGGTGGCCGCCGACCGGCTGCACTCCATCGCGTTCGGCCGCGTCGAGGACGCGTTCGACGAGGCCGAGACGCTCGCCGACCTCGTCGAGTACGCGACCGTGGTGGTGCTGACCGGCATGGCGCGCGTGCCGCCGGAGTCGCGCGGCACGCTGCTCGCGCTCGTGCGCCGGCTCGCGCCGCGCGCCGCCGTGCTCGACGCGCGCCGGCCGCTCGCGCTCGACCGGCTGCCCCGCTGGGGCGACGTGGCGGGGCTCGCGGCGTCGGCGGGGTGGATGCGCGAGCTCACGGCGGCGGGCGTCGCGTCACGGCCGGGGGAGGTCGACCGGCTCGACGGGCCCGTGGGATCCGTCGTCGTCGGCGACCCGCGACCGCTGCACCCCGAGCGGCTCGCGCTCGCCGTGGAGGAGGAGCTGCGGCCCGACCGCGCGGGCCTCGTGCTGCGCTCCAAGGGCTTCGTGTCGCTGGCGTCGCGGCCGGGCGAGGTGGGCGGGTGGTCGAGCGTGGGATCGATGCTGACGCTGCAGCCGACCGGGATCGACCCGTGGCAGGAGGGTGCGCCGCACGGCACGGAGATCGCGTTCTTCGGCGTGGGGCTGCGGCCCGCCGTGCTGCGGCGCGCGATCGGACGGGCCGTGCTCACGGGCGAGGAGCTCGCGGCGGGGCCGGCGGAGTGGGCCGGGTACGCGGATCCGTTCCCCCGGGTGGTCGCGGACTGACGGGGCCGCGCGTTCGTCATCCCGCGGTCGGCACCTGTCCCGGCGCCCGCGCGGCGCGCCCGGCCGCAGGGGAGCGTGACGGTCCGCCGTGAGCGCCTGCGCGCGCCTGGTCACTGCTCGGCCCGCGGCGTTCAGTGGGGAGGTGAAGCAGAACCGCACCGCGGCGGGCACGACCCGCAGCACCCGCACGACCACGCGCACCGCGCACGACCGCGCGCCCGACGGCCGCACGCCGGACGAGCGGCCCGCCGCCGGGGATCCGGCCATCGTCCCGGAGCCCGCGCCGGGACCCGAGCCCGAGGACGCGATCCGCGTCGCCCGCGAGTCGTTCGGCTGGGACCGGCTCCATGACGGCCAGGTGCGCACGATCGGCCCGCTCGTCCGCGGCCGCGACGCGCTCGTCGTGATGCCCACCGGCTACGGCAAGTCCGCGATCTACCAGGTCGCGACCGTGCTGATGGACGGCCTGACCGTCGTCGTCTCGCCGCTCATCGCGCTGCAGGCCGACCAGGTGCAGAACCTCGAGGACGCGCCCGCGGCGCCGCCCGCGCGCGTGATCAACAGCACGATCCGCGGCACGGCGCTCGAGGAGGCGTGGGCGACCGTGGAGGAGCCCGGCGCGCGGATCGTGTTCCTCACGCCCGAGCAGCTGGCGCGCGACGAGGTCGTCGCGCGGCTGGTGGCCCGCGGGGTGGCGCTCGTGGTGATCGACGAGGCGCACTGCGTGGCGTCGTGGGGCCACGACTTCCGGCCCGACTACCTGGGGCTCGGCGGCGTGATCGACGCGCTCGGGCACCCGCCGACCGTCGCGATGACGGCGACCGGGTCCACGCCCGTCCGCACCGAGGTCGAGGAGCGGCTGGGGCTGCGGGACCCGTTCGTGCTGTCCAGCGGGTTCGACCGGCCGAACATCCGGCTCGAGGTGCGGCGGCACACGGAGGAGTCGGAGAAGCGGCGCGCGATCGTCGCACACGTGATGGAGCAGACGCAGCCGGGCCTCGTCTACGTCGCGACGCGCAAGGACGCCGAGGACTACGCCGACGAGATCCGCGTGGCCGGCCTCCGCGTCGACGCGTACCACGCGGGCCTGCCGGCGGCCGAGCGCGAGCGCGTGCAGACCGCGTTCCACGAGGACGACGTGGACGTGGTCGTGGCGACGAGCGCGTTCGGCATGGGCATCGACAAGCCGACCGTGCGGTACGTGATCCACGCGTCGCCGCCCGAGTCGGTGGACGCCTACTACCAGGAGGTCGGGCGCGCGGGCCGCGACGGGGAGCCGGCCGTCGGGATCCTGCACTACCGCGCCGAGGACCTCGGCCTCCGCCGCTACTTCGCGGCGCGCACGCCGCGGCCGGCGAGCCTCCGCGACGTGTACGCGGCGGTCGCGGTGGCGGGCGTCGACGGACCCGTGCGGCCGGCCGCGGTCGCCGAGCGCGCGGGGATGTCGGCGCGCACGGTGGGCGGCGTGCTCGGCCTGCTCGTGGACGCGGGCGTGCTCGGATCCGACCGGGACGGCGCCTTCGTGCGCGAGGAGCTGGATCCCCGGGAGGCCGCCTCGCGTGCCAAGGGGGTCGCGCAGGAGCGCGAACGCGTCGAGGTGTCACGGCTGGACATGATGCGCGGCTACGCCGAGGCACCGCAGTGCCGCCGCCAGTTCCTGCTCGGGTACTTCGGCGAGGAGTCGCCGGAGCGGTGCGGCAACTGCGACGCGTGCGACCGGCTCGAGGAGGAGGACGCGCACGAGGAGGCGATGGGGGCGACGGACGGCGGCTCCCCGGTCGCGTCGGACGAGATGTTCCCCGCGCAGTCGCAGGTCACCCACGCCGAGTGGGGCCCGGGCACCGTGATGAGCACGGAGGACGACCGGATCACCGTCTTCTTCGAGACGGAGGGGTACCGCGTGCTGTCGCGGAGGCTCGTGGAGGAGGGGTCGCTGTTGCAGCCGGCGTGAGGCGTGGGCCGCCGCGGGCGCCGACCGCATCGAGCCGCGCTCCGCGCGCATGGCTGACGGCGACGCTGCCGTCGGGGGAGGGCGGTGCCCCGCCCTCCCCCCGAGGGGCGCTAGCGGAGGACGCGCAAGTCGGTCGCGGCCTCGATCGCCGTGATCGAGGTGAAGGCGCTGCGGGAGGCGCCGCCGCGGGGGATGTCGCCGTAGTGGATCCCGTATGCGGTGTTGCCGTAGTACCAGGGTCCGCCGCTGTCGCCCGCCTCGGTGATGTAGCCGTCGACCTGCCAGAGGTTCGCGTAGGTGACGCCGTTGGCGTTGACCGTGGTGGTCGGGCCGTTGATCACCTGCGAGCAGCCGTAGGCCGTGACGGTGCCGTACTTGCAGACGTTCATGCCCACGAAGGGCGTGGCGACGGCGGTGGCCTTGCGGCGGATCAGCGTGGACCCGGCCTTCTGGCTGATGAACTCGTTGTGCACGCCCTCGCTCGAGCTGAACCACTGCTCGTCGAGCTGGCCGCTGTCGCCGTGGCCCTCGAAGGTGAGGATCTGGCGGGACTCGTAGTTTAGGTTGTCGGGGCAGTGCGATGCGGTGATCAGGCCGGTGGCGCCGGTGCGCGCGTTGCGGACCGTGAAGCCGGCCGTGCAGGCGAGCTGCTGCGTGGCGCCGATGCCGAGCGCGGTGCCGCCGGAGAGGACCTCCTGGCTCGGGTCCTCGTCGGTGAGGGCGACCTCGACGGGGACCGTCGTTGCCTGGGCGACGGCGGCCTCTGCCTGGTCCGTGGCGGCCTGCGCGGCGGAGGTGACGTCGACGGACGCGGATGCGGATGCGTCGGGCAGGACCGCGGCCGCGGTGACGGTCGTGCCGTCCTCGCTCATGCTCGCCTCGACGCTCTCGGCGCCGAGCTCGGCCTGCACGGCCTGCGCGGCGGCGGCCACGGCCGTGCTGCGCTCCACGGCGGTGAGGGGCGCGTCCGTCGTGGTGCGGACGTCCGGGGCGAGCTCGCCGAGCGGCGCGAGCGCGGCGGCGGCGACCGGCGCGGTGAAGGCGACCCAGTAGCCGGGCCCGGTGGCGTCCTTGCCGGCGTTCGCGAAGCCGTCCACGCCCTGCAGCGAGGCGAGGGCCTGGCCGAACAGCACGTCGCGGTGCTGCTCGGCGCGCACCTCCTCGACGGGGCGGCCCGTCTGCTCGGCGATGTGCGCCGCGTCGATCGCCTCGGCCGCGGCGTCGGACACGGGTGCCGCGACCGGCTGCTCGACCGCGGCCTGCTGGCGCGTCTCCCCGAACGCCGGGCTCAGGGATGTCACCCCTAATATCACGGCAGTGGCCGCTGTGATGGTTACCCATTTGTGACGCATGCGCGAACTCCCTGATTCATGTGCAAATCGGTGCGCGGAATGCGCCCCCGCTCATCGTGCACCTGCGGAGGCCATCGCGGTAACGCGAGGGCGGCCAACTCCCGAGTACCCGGAACGCCCGTCCGCGTGTGCCCTCACTTATGAGGACTTGCGCCGCATCGAAATGCCTGAAAACACGCGGAAAATGCCCCGACCCCCATTCCGGGGGTGATTCGAGGCGGGGCACGGTCGCGTCCGCGTGCGCCCCTAACGTGAGAACGGGCGATGACGCCTGTTTTTCAATCAGGGGAGTAAAATGCGCGTTCCACGCGTTTTCCGCCGGCAGAACGCCGGCAATATCAGGTGCACGATCGCGATGATCGCGACGAGCGCCGTCATGATCACGGGGCTCGGCGCCATGCCGGCCTCCGCCGAGACGGCCGCGGGGCTGGTGCAGTTCGAGGACCAGACGCAGGACCCTGCGGTGATCAACAAGCAGATGCAGGACGAGGCCCAGAAGGCCGCGAAGGCCGCCGTCTGGACGCCGGGCACGATCCCGGCCGAGCCCGCCGACGCCGACAAGCCGGCCCCGGAGCTGCCCCAGTGGAAGGTCCCGAATCCGGACCGCAAGCTGGGACAGGCCGTGTCCACCCAGCGCGTCCCCGCCGGTACGCCGGTCGGCGCACCGGGCCTCGGCGCGCTGCCTTACATGTCCTTCGAGGACATCTCGCTCTCCGACGACACCGTCGCCCGCGTGAACCTCGCGAACGGCAACCTGCTGCTCACCGCGAACGACGGCACCAGCTCCGCCGCCGGCATCGGCGTCCGCGCCGACCGCTACTACAACGGCCTCTCGAGCTCCGCGGGCGCCCTCGGCGGCGGCTGGTCCTCCGTCATGAGCAACGTCGACTTCGGCCTGTCCGTGAACAGCGGCGAGACCGAGGCGACGTTCGTCGGACCGACCGGCTTCTCCGCGAAGTACACCAAGAACAGCGCCGGCGCGTGGGTCGCTCCCGCGGGCTTCAACGCGTCCCTGAGCAAGGGCCAGTTCACCTGGAAGCTCAAGTACAACAAGAGCGGGGAGGCGTACGACTTCGACGTCACCACGAAGCAGCTGACCTACCACACCGACCGCAACGGCATCGGCCTCACCAACGACTGGACCACGTCCGCCACGACCTACACGGTCAAGGACACCTCCGGCCGCTTCACGCGCGTGAACCACACCACTGGATCCGACCCGAAGATCACCTCGATCGTCGACTCGGCCAACCGCACCACCACGTACACGCGGAACGGGTCCGGGCAGCTGACGAAGATCGACAAGCCCGGCGGCGCCGTCACGACGATGACGTACGACACGACGGGTCGCCTCGCGACGATGACCGTCCCGTCCGCCCCCGGCACGACGACGATCACGTTCGGCTACAGCACCGCGCACAAGGTCACCAAGATCACGCAGAAGTCCACGTCCCCGACCTACGGGAACAAGGCCGACGTCGTGACGAACTTCGCCTACAACAGCGGCAACACCGTCGTCACCAACCCGAACGGGAAGGCATCGACCTACGCGTACGACAACCAGGGCCGCGTCACCTCGACCAAGGATCCGCTGAACCGCACCCGCTCGCAGAGCTGGACCGCGAACAGCGACGTCCAGACCTCGACCGATGCACTCGGCTCCGGCAGCACGCCCGGAAACGAGACCAAGAACTCCTACGACGGCCTGAACAACGCCACGAAGACCGAGCTGCCCACCGGCGCCGCGGCCTCCGCGGTGTACTCGGCCGGTGCCGGTTGCGCTTCGAGCGGCGGCGACACCTTCCAGGTGAAGTGCTCCACCGACGCCAGCGGCAACACCGCCAGCTACGACTA
This sequence comes from Clavibacter sp., assembly GCF_014802555.1. Classification (NCBI taxonomy): domain Bacteria; kingdom Bacillati; phylum Actinomycetota; class Actinomycetes; order Micrococcales; family Microbacteriaceae; genus Clavibacter; species Clavibacter sp. The sequence goes on from NZ_JAAVCB010000152.1 coordinate 9,151, forward strand.
CGACACCGCTGGCAACCCCACCAAGAAGAAGGACACCACCGCTGGTGGCACCGGCGCGGTCGAGTTCGAGCGCGTCTACGACAACTGGGACTCCACCATCTGCGGTGGCGCTCCGGGCCAGGTCTGCTCCGCCAAGGACGGCAACGGGAACATCACCCGCTACGCCTATGACGGCATGTACAACCTCGCCAAGGTCACGCCGCCCGCCCCGCAGGGCGCGACGACGTACACGTACGACGCGCTCTCCCGTGTCACGAGCGTCACCGACCCGCGCGGCAAGGTCACGAAGTACGCCTACGACGTCCGCGACCGCCAGACGCTGATCACGTTCGCCAACGGCAGCACGCTCGCGAAGACGTACTACCCGAACGGGCTCGTCCAGTACGACTCCGACAGCTTCGCCGGGACCAAGCAGTTCGAGTACGACACCCTGGGCCGCACCACCAGCCAGATCGGTGCTCTCGCCGGGCTGAACCAGAAGTACACGTACGACGCGGCCGGCAACATCCTCACTTTCGAGGACACCAGCGGCATCACGACCAACACCTACAACGCCGCCAACGAGCTCACCAGCCAGCGCGAGCCCGGCGGTGTCTGCCCCACCAGCGGCAACCCCGCCGCGAACAGCGGATGCACGCTGTTCGAGTACAACGGCAATGGCGTGGAGACCCGTCGCGTCTTCCCCGCCGGCGCGCAGATGGTGACCACCCTCGACAAGGCAGGTCGCACCACCCAGGTGCAGGCCAAGAACGCCGCCGGCGGCGTGACCGCCGACGTCGCGTATTCGTTTGCAAAGGATGGCGTGGACACGCTTGACATTCAGACCCGCACCAGCGGCAAGGAAGAGGGCATCCCGGCCGGCGCGGTCACCGCGTACCAGTACGACTCGCAGAGCCGCCTCACGGTCGCCGAGGAGAAGGCCGGCGGCAACACCAACGCGATGTGGGCGTACGCCTACGACGCCGCGGGCAACCGCACGTCGCAGAACCGCTCCGGCAACACCGGCGGCACGCAGGACACCTCGATCGACTACGGCTACAACGCGGCGAACCAGCTCACCAGCACCAGCGCCGACACCACCCAGTGGGTCTACGACGCCGCCGGCAACCAGGTCAAGAACGGCATGACGGGTGTCGTCGCGACCTACGGCGACCGCGGACAGGTCCAGAGCATCGGAGCGACGAACTTCGCCGCCTTCGGCGAGGGAAACACCGACACCCAGAGCGCCACGGGTGGCCGATCCTTCTCCAACTCGATCCTCGGGCTCTCGCGGCAGACCAACACGTCCGCCAGCCTCGTGCAGAACTACAGCCGCACGCCTTCAGGCGAGGCGGTCGGATTCCGGATCTCGTCCAGCCACTACTACGTCACCGACCTCCTCGGCTCCGTCATCGGCATGTTCTCCGGTGCAGGCATCTGGGAGGGCGGCTACTCCTACACTCCGTACGGCGAGGAGCGCGCGACGTCAAGCAACAGCGCGGTCGCGCTGAACTCGCTGCGCTACATCGGCGGCTACCAGGAGTCGACCAATCTCTACAAGATGGGCGCACGCTACTATGACGCCTCGCTGGGCCGCTTCACGCAGATGGACCCGTCCGGCCAGGAACCTCAGCCGTACGCATACGCTGCATGCAACCCCGTTGGTAACATCGATCCGAGCGGCCTCAGCTGCGCCGGAGCAGTCGCCGGCTTCATCTCGGCCGCAGGTCTGCTACTGATAACAGCAGGCTTTGCGCTTACCACTCCCGTCGGTGCTATCGCCACGGCCATCACCGCCGGTGGCCTCCTTCTCGAAGGGGCTGGCGTGTGGGCTACCTGGCAGGAAGTCAAGGAAGAGTGTGATCTATGAGCAATTTAACTCCGTCGTCCAATAAAGGAAGAGTCGCTCAGAGCGTCGTCGTCATACTGGTTGCAATCGCCGTATTGCTCGCCATCACAGGTTTCATGGGTGGCAACCTTCTGATCGGTAGCATCTTCTCGGCAGTGGCGGTGTTGCTGGCCGTAGGGGGCTACTTCGCCGTACGAGACATTGGCCGTCGGGAGCTCTAAATTCAATTAAGGCTCCAATCAGCGGCCCCGTTGACTCTCGTCAGCGGGGCCGTGAGCACGCGTCGACGACGCGAGCCTCACTGATGCCGCCTCGCGGCGGGCACTTTGCAGACGCAGCGAAGCGCAGGACGTGCCTTGGGTCGGGCCTGTGTCGCGGGATATATCGAGTGACATCATAGATACTACTCTCACCCAGGAGGCGACTCGGTCATCTGGTCACACCAGACCAGACCCGAGCTGCGTTTTGCGTCTATGCCGATAATGACTCAGACGCATGAGAAAATGCGCCATTCAGCCTATTCTCTGTTTCGCAACGAAGTCATAAAAGGTGTGTTGCCCGCAATAATTAGTACCGTGCCACCTACAAAACCAAGGATTTGCTCTTCAGGGTTGAATACTCCGTAGTGACGGCCACCACCCCGGCGAACAGGGCAAAAAGCAAATCGTTCGCCAGAATGCACCGGATGTGTCGGTGGAGTTGGACATAACCCATTGTCTCGCAAAACGAGACGTGATATGGAAACTAGAACGAAAATGGTCACCGGGCAGAAGGCTTATTACTCTGCGAGGCTCGCGGTCGGATATTCGAATGTCTGTCGATAGACGCGGTGTCGGCGGAGGTCGACGGCGGGCCGGGCCTCGGCGCCCCTGCGGGGGTTCGTTCGGCGAGGATGATGCGCTCGTCCGGGAGTCGCTCATCGAGCTGCTCGAGGACCGGTCGGCTCGAGGGGCCGCAGATGGTGACGACAGCGAGGCCGATCTCCTCGCGAGGCCGGTGCGCGATCTCGAGGTCAGCCGCAGGAGCAGGTGGTGTTGTCAATTGCGGAGCCGGAGCCGCCCGGGAGATGTCACTGTCGCGCTCTGACGCCTTCCGAGCTGTCTGCGAGGGTCGATCCATGCACCTCTCTTTCCTGCACCGCAGCCGCTGGATCACGTACGGCACCGCGATCGCCATCGGGCTCGCGGGCGTCGCCGGGCTGGTCGTCGGCAACCCGCGGGGGTGGATCCCGGTCGGGATCGCCGTGCTCGCCGTGCTGTTCCAGCGGCTCGTGTCCCGGGACGCGCGGCGGGCGCAGGAGGTCGGCACGGATCCGCGCGACACCGTCGGCTGACCGGCTCGACTAGCCGCATAACGTCGATGCAGATGCATGCAACTGCGACATGGCTTACGTTGTCAATCAGCGGGACGAGCCCTTCGGGTGGGCTGTCCTGCATCACGTCGGCGTCTCGGGGGAGCGCGTCCGACCGCCCGGCCCTCCGTGCACGGAGGCCGGGCCACACCTCTTCCCGCGTCGTCGCGGGGTCGCGGCGGCGCGGCAGGCAGCGCTGCGTCCCGTCCGGGACTTCCGCCGCCCGCGCTGGCAGGCTCGACGCATGACCGTCCCCGCTCGGAGGGCACGCTGCACGCCTCGGCCGACGACGCGGTGGCCGCCTGCGCGCGGGCATGCGCGGTGCTCGTGACGCCCGAGATCCTCGCGGCGATGGGCGCGACGCTCGCGTGCGCCCGGACGCGACCCCGCGCTAGCTGTACTGGGTCATGACGTTGGTGACACTCGGGCCGCGGGCGTGAGCCCGTGGCTTGAGTGGATTCGTTCAGTGTTGTAGTGCTCGATGAAGGGGTCAAGCGCGTCGGCGCG
>NZ_JAAVCB010000153.1:0-13907 GCF_014802555.1 Clavibacter sp.
CGCGGCACCCGCGGACGCCGGCGGCCCCTGGAGCGTCTCCCGCACGCCCCGCTCGCGCCACGCCTCGAGCCGGGCGCGCACGTCGTCGCGCCGCTCGTCGGCGAGCGCGGTCGCGTACGCGCGCTCGAGCACGTCGTCGATCGCGAGCCGCCGGCCCGTGTCCTTCGACTCGATCGCGGCCTCCACCATCGCGAGGCTCATCACGTTGCCGTGCACCTCGCCGTGCGGCCGCTCCCCCGTGCGCAGCGCGCGCACGAAGGCGCGCAGCGATCCGGCGATCTCGACCCCCACCGACCCGGCGGCCGCGGGCTCCGCGGGCGGGCCGTCGGGCGCGTCCGCGATCTCGCTCGTCGGGTCGTGGTCGCCGTCCCACAGCGCGGTGCCGTGGGCGCCGCTCACCCGCCAGGATCCGTTCCACGACGTCTCCGCGCCCGGGCTGCACCAGCTGCCCGTGTAGACGTAGCGCACGCCGCCCTCGAACGCGAAGACCACGGTGGCGCCCGCGTCGCCGCGGTACCAGCTCCACGCGGGGTTGTACGACTCGCAGTAGACGCTCACGGGATCCGCGTCGAGCAGGTACCGCACGGCGTCGAACTGGTGCACCGCCATGTCGAGCAGCAGCACGTCGTCCATCTCCTCGCGGAACCCGCCGAAGTGCGGGGCCTTGAAGAACTCCGTCGTGACGATGCCGACGCCGCCGAGGTCGGCCGCCCGCCGCTTCAGGGCGACGAGGTGGTCGTTGTAGCGGCGCGACTGGCTGACCATGAACAGCTCGCCCGTGATCTCCGCGGCCGCCGCGAGCGACAGCCCCTCGGCGACCGTGAGCGCGACGGGCTTCTCGCCGAGCACCGGGATCCCGGCGAACAGCGCCTGCGTGGTGACGGGGTGGTGCGCGCGCGGGATGGTGACGTCGATCACCGCGTCGGGCCGCAGCCGCGCGATCAGCTGACCGAGGTCGGTGGACGCCTCCGCGGATGCCCCGTGCGCCGCGGCACCCGCGCGGGCCGCCTGCTCGTCGAGGTCGACGACGCCCACGAGCTCGACGTCGGGATCCTCCGCGATGGTCTTCAGCCACGCCTGCCCCATGCCGCCCGCGCCGACCTGCACGACCCGCAGGCGCGCGCCGTCGGCGGGCGCGACGATCCGGTGAGCCGGGCCCGTGCGCGCGTCACCGGCCGTCATCGCTCGAGCGCCCCGGCGTAGTCGGTGCCGTCGTAGTACTCGCCGAGCTCGTAGCGCAGCAGCGTGGGCGTCTCGCGGCGGTCGGGCCGCGCCCACTCGCAGGCGTTCGCGATCACGCGGCGCACGTCCGGGTGGTGGTACACGGGGAAGTCCTGGTCGCCGGGCGAGAAGAAGAAGATCCGGCCGAAGCCGCGGCGGTAGGTCATGCCGCTGCGGAACACCTCGCCGCCCGTGAAGCCCGAAATGAAGACGAGCTCGTCGGGCGTGGGAACGTCGAAGTACTCGCCGTACATCTCCTGCTCGTCGATGACGATGGGGTTGGGGACGCCGCGGGTGATGGGGTGCTGCGGGTTCACGGTCCACACCAGCTCGCGGTCGTGCTCGCTGCGCCAGCGGAGGGTGCAGGTCGTGCCCATGAGCTTCGTGAAGATCTTCGACCAGTGCCCGGAGTGCAGCACGATGAGGCCCATGCCGTCGAGCACGTGGCGGTGCACCCGCTCGACGACCTGGTCGTCCACCTCGGCGTGGGCCGCGTGGCCCCACCAGGTGAGGACGTCGGTGCGGGCGAGCAGCTCCTCGGTGAGGCCGTGCTCGGGCTGGTCCATGGTCGCGATCTCGACGTGCGCGTCGGGCAGGTTCTCCTGCACGCCCTCGGCGACGGCGCCGTGCATCCCGGTCGGGTAGCGGTCGCGGACGTGCTGCTCGATCTGCTCGTGGCGGTTCTCGCCCCAGACGGTGACGCGGAGCGGGGAGGTCGGGTCGGTCATGGTCTTCCTTCTGATGGGGTGGTGCGGGTGTCGGAGGCGGCGGGAGGGCCGTCGGGGGCGCGGGCGTGCGGGAGCCGGATCACTTGACCGCGCCGCCCGTCGCCCCTGCCGCGATGAAGCGCTGCGCCGCGAGGAGCAGGATGATCGCCGGCAGCGAGGCGAGCACCGCCGTCGCCATCACCGTGCTCCAGTCGGCGGTGTACGTGCCGATGTACTGGTAGATCCCGAGCGTGATGGGGCGCACGTCGTCGGTCGTCGTGAGAGTCAGCGCGAACAGGAAGTCGCTCCAGGTGAAGAGGAACGTGAAGAGCCCGGCCGTGATCACGGCGTTGAGGCTCACGGGCAGGACGATCGAGCGGAAGGCCCGGAAGTTCCCGGCGCCGTCGACCTTCGCGGCCTCGATGATCGACGGCGGGATGCCCGCCATGAACGCCCGCATGATGAGGATCGCGAACGGGATGCCCGCGGTGGAGTCCGCGAGGATCAGGCCCGGGATCGAGTTGAGCAGCCCCAGGTCGTTGTACGCCGCGTAGAGCGCGTTGGCGACGACGATGCCCGGGATCATCTGCGAGATGAGGATCCCGAACAGCACCACGTCGATCCACCGGAAGCGGAACTGCGCGAGCGCGTACGCCGCCGGGGTCGCGATCGCGAGGCTCAGCACCACGCTGCCGAGCGCGATCACCAGGCTCGTGCCGAGCGCCCGCCCCTGCTCCGAGAGCGCGGTCGCGTAGCCCTGGAACTGCGCCTCGAACGGGAACCAGGCCGCCTGGATGGCGGGGCCGGCGGGCTGCAGCGAGATGTTGACCATCCAGTAGACGGGGAACAGCATCACGGCGAGGATCACGACGCCGATCACCGTGGAGACCCAGCTGCGGTCCGCGCGCGGCTTCCGCGAGCCCACGGGCCGCGGCAGGGCAGGACGGGCGGCACGGGCGGCACGGGCGGCGGTGTCAGTCATCGACGGCCTTCCTGTTGGCGCGGAGGTAGACCACCGCGAACACCGCCGAGATGGCGATGAGGATGTTGCTCAGGGCGGCGCCCGACCCGAAGTCGAACTGCTGGAACGAGAGCGTGTACGACTGCGTCGCGATGGTCTGCGTCGAGTTCGCGGGCCCGCCGTTCGTGAGGCCGAGGATGATGTCGAGCACCTTGATCGTGTAGACGACGCCGAGCACGAGCACCACGCCCACCACGGGTCGCAGCAGCGGCCAGGTGATGTGGCGGAAGCCCTTCCAGCCGGTGGCCCCGTCGAGGGACCCGGCCTCGTACAGCTCCGGCGGGATGTCCTGCAGGCCGCCGTAGAGGATCGTCGTGTTGAACGGGATCCCGATCCACACGTTCACGGCGATCACCGTGATGAGCGCGAAGGCCGGGCTGGTGAGCCATGGAACCGGGTCCTGCACGAGCCCCGAGCCGAGGAGCGCCTGGTTGAGCACGCCCGAGTCCTGGTCGAGGATCCACTTCCACACCGCGCTCGAGACGATGAGGGGCAGCAGCCACGGCAGGAGCAGCAGCGCCCGCAGCAGGCCGTTGAGCGGGAAGGACCGGCGGAAGAACAGCGCCAGCACGAGCCCGATGACGAACTGGCCGGCGATCGACCCGGCCGTGAACAGGAACGTGTTGAGCAGCGCCGTGGAGAAGATCCCCGACGAGAGCACCGACGCGTAGTTCGCGAAGCCGACCCACGGCGCCTCGCCCGTGTAGAAGGTCGTCGTCGTGTACTCCTGGAAGCTCATGACGATGTTCTTTACGACCGGGAACCCGAAGAAGAGCACGAGGTAGGCGATCGCCGGCACCAGGAACATCGCCTGGAAGAAGCGCTCCCCCCGGAAGCGGGGTCGACGGCGCACGGGGCCGCGCGCCACGGCCGGATCCACGGCGCCCCGGGCCCGCCCGGCGGCCTGCGCGGTCGGGCGGGCGGGGACGACGGTCGTCGCCATCAGCCCTGCTCGGCGTTCTCCAGCGCGTCCTCCGGCGACGACTGGCCGGTGAGCGCCGACTGCACGGCCGTGTAGATCTTCGTGGCGGCCTTCGGCCACTCCGCGCCGAGCTCGCCGGTGCGGGCGCGGGCGTCGGCGACGAGGTCGACGAACACCTGCTCCTCCGGCACCTGCTGGCCGAACTCGGTGGCGACGGCGGTCTTCGACGGGATGGTGAAGCGCTTGGTCGCCATCTCGAGCTGGTTCTCGTCGGAGTTGAGGCACTCGACGACCTTCGCGGCCGTCTGCTGCTTCGCCTTGTCGCCCGTCTGCGGCACGGTCCACACCTCGCCGCCGAGCGGGGCGACGGCGGTGCCGCCGGCCTCGGGCGCCGGGAGCTTCGCGATGCCGTAGTCGACGCCCGACTCGGTGAGCGCCGGGATCTGCCACGGGCCGTTGATCATCATCGCCGTCTTGCCGGCCATGAACTGGTCGTTGACGTCGGACTGGGTCCAGTTGACGACGCTCTGGGACGCCGAGCCGTCCTTCACGAGGTCGGTCCAGAGCTGCAGCGCCTCCGCGGTCTCAGGGGTCGCGATGTCCTTCTCGTCACCGCCGTTCGACCACATGAAGGGCAGGAACTGCCAGGTGCCCTCGTAGGTGGCGTTGGCGTCCATCGCGATGCCGTAGCGGTCGCCGTCCTTGAGCGCGGCGGCCGCGGTCTTCAGCTCGTCCCACGTGGTGGGCGGCTGGATCCCCGCGTCGGCCAGCATCTGCGTGTTGTAGAAGAGCGCGATCGTGTTGACGGTGGGCGCGAGGCCGTACGTCTTGCCCTCGTAGGTGCCGGCGTCGACGACGCCCTTCGCGTAGCCGTCGGTGGAGATGCCGAAGTCCTCGAGCGGGGCGAGCGCGCCGGTCGCGGCGATCTGCTGGAGGTCGGGGTTGTCGAGCATGAGCACGTCCGGCAGGGTGCGCGACGACGCCTGCTGCAGCACCTTCTGGATGAGGCTCGAGCCGGGGATCGACGTGCGCTCGATGGTGACGCCGAGGGACTCGCCGCACTTCTGGAGGGTGTCGCCGATGACGGTGTCGTCGTTGCCCTCGTTGTAGTAGTCGGTGACGGTGATCGTCTTCGGATCCCCGCCGGACGAGGATCCGCCTCCCCCGCCGCCGGAGCAGCCGGCGAGCACGAGGGGGACGGTGGCCGCGAGGGCGGCGGCGCCGACGAGGCGGCGGCGGGCGGTGGATCGAGGGGACATCGCGTGGTCTCTTCCTTGAGGTGGCGGTGGATCCGGGGCTCGACGACGCCGTGATCCGCCAGCTCGCACGCATCCGGGTGGCATCGTCGCTATCCCGATGGCGGCGACGCTAACACCGCTTCGGGACTCGTGTAAAGCGGTTAACCAGAAAGTTCCCGCGCTCCCGAGCCCCTCCGGGTGGACGCCGCCAGCGGCGGGGCGGATCATGGCGACCACACCCGAACTCGAGGAGGAGCACGTGCGACGACTCACCGCAGGCCTGTTCACGTCCGTCGACGGCGTGGTGGAGTCGCCGCACCTGTTCCAGTACGACTCGTTCGACCCCGAGCTCGGCGCCGGCCTCGGCCGCATGATCTCGTCGGTCACCACCGCCGTGATGGGCCGCCGCGGCTACGAGGACTGGTCGGCGCACTGGCCGGCCGCGCCCGCCGACGACCCGTTCGCCGCGTTCGTCAACCCGCTCGAGAAGCTGGTCGCCACGCGCACCCTCACGGGCGACCTGGGGTGGAACGCCACGCGCATCGAGGGCGACGCGCTCGCGGCGATCGCCCGGCTGAAGGAGACGGAGGGCGGCGAGATCGCCGTGCTGTCGAGCATCTCGCTCACGCGCGCGCTGCTGTTCGCGGGGCTGCTCGACGAGCTGACCCTCATGATCCACCCGGTCGTCGCGGGCGCCGGGCGCCGCCTGTTCGAGCCCGACGACCCGACCACGCGGCTCGAGCTGCGGCGCTCCGAGATCACGAGCGCGGGCAACGCGGTGCTCACCTACGCGCGGCGCACCGGCGACTGAGCCGCGCGGGACGCCCGGCGGTCGGTGGACGCGACGACGCCCCCGGCGCGTGCCGGGGGCGTCGAGGCGGGGATGCGGGGATGCGGTGGGCGACCTAGCGCAGGGTCACGTGCGGGGAGCGGATCGGGTACACGATCCAGTGCGTCCAGCGGGTGTCGACCGTGCCCGTCGTCCAGCGGTAGTTCGCGCCGCGCGAGCAGGCGAAGTCGCTGTACGAGGAGACCGTGTAGCGCGAGTTCGCGAGCAGGTCGACGCCGATGTCGGTCCAGATGGGCAGGCCGGACTGGGGCAGGTCGACGCAGCGCGACCAGCCGGGCACGCCGTTGCCGGGGTTCGGCCCCTGGATGAGGATCGACACGACGACGTCGCCGTACCGCTGCATGTGCGCGGAGAAGTGCACGGTCTGGCGTCGCACGTAGCGGTCGGATGCGGCGACCGGGTCGCCGGCGGGGGCGACCGTGGCGGTCGTGGCGGCGCCCGCCGGGGCGGCGACGGGGGCCGCGGACGCCTGCGCAGCGGGCGCGGTGCCGACGCCGGCGAGGGCGGATCCCGCGATGGCGAGGGCGGCGAGCGCCACGCGGGTGCGGCGCGGACGGGAAGCGGTGGTGCGGACGTGCACGGGGTCTTCCGATCGGGTGGGGGATGCGGGCGGCGACCCGCGGGACGACGGTAGGGGCAGAGCCGTGCCCGGATCCCTCCGGCAGACGAACGTCTGGTGAAGAGAGCGACGGATGGCGCAGGGGCGTGCCGGCCGCGGGTCCGCCGCCGGGCGCGGGCGCCCCGCCGATAGGGTCGCGGGATGCGGATCTCAGTGCTCTTCGGCGGCGAGAGCGAGGAGCGCGACGTCTCCATCGCGAGCGCCGCGCAGGTCGTCCCGGCCCTCCGGCAGCTCGGGCACGAGGTGGTCGCGGTCGACACCGCGCACGGTGCGCTGGACGCCGCCGCCGAGGCGCGGATCCTCACCCCCGACGTCGGCCTGCACCCGCCGACGTCGGCGGAGCTGGCCACCGCGAGCGCGGGCGGATCCGGCGCGGTGCTGCGCCTCCCGGCCGACCTCCGCGACAGCGACCTCGTGTTCCTCGCGCTGCACGGCGGATCCGGCGAGGACGGCCGCCTGCAGGCGCTCCTCGAGCTGGCGGGCATCCCGTTCACGGGATCCGGCTCCCTCGGCAGCGCCCTCGCGATGGACAAGGACGTCGCCAAGACGCTGCTGCGCGCCGGCGGCGTCCGCACGCCCGACTGGCTGATCGACCCCGAGCCCGGCGCGGTCGAGGCCGCCCTCGGGTTCCCGGTGGTCGTGAAGCCGACCGGCCAGGGATCCACCGTCGGGCTCTCCGTGGTGCGCGCCGCCGCGGACCTGCCCGCCGCGCTGGAGCTCGCCGCACGGCACGGCACGGTGATGGTCGAGCGCTTCGTGCGCGGCCGCGAGCTGACGGTCGGCGTGCTCGACGGCGAGGCGCTCGCGGTCGGCGAGATCGGCGTGCCCGTGGACGAGGCGTTCACCTACGCCGCGAAGTACCAGGCCGGGGCGATCGCGGAGACGTTCCCGGCCGACCTGCCGAGCGAGGTGGCGGAGGAGGCGCGGGCCGCGGCCCTGGCGGCCCACCGGATCCTCCGGCTCGACGGCTACAGCCGCTCCGACTTCCGCCTCGATGACGCGGGCATCCTCTGGATCATCGAGGCCAACAGCCTCCCCGGCCTCACCGCGACGAGCCTCCTGCCGCAGTCGGCGGCGGCGGTCGGCATCGGCTACGCCGAGCTGTGCGAGCGGATCGCGCGGGTCGTGCTGCGGGGGCGCGCGGGCTGACGACGCGGGGCGGTCAGCGCGACGCGACCTGCCCGACCGGCGGCAGCAGCCCCTGCTCGGCGGCGGCCGCGCGGGCGATCAGCAGGGTCGGGTCCTCGATGCGGCCCGCGGCGATGAGCGCGTCGAGCTCCGCGACGGGCATGCGGACGAGGCGCACCTGCTCGGACGGGTCGGAGCGGTCGGCGACGCCCGCGGTGGTCGGCGTCGTGCAGGCGAAGACGTGCACGAGCCAGGACGCGCGGCCGGGGTTCACGGCGTAGGTGCGCAGCGGCACGAGGTCGGGCGCGACGAGGCCGAGCTCCTCCTCGAGCTCGCGGCGGGCGGCGTCGGCGGGCTGCTCGGAGGCGTCGCCCGCACCGCCGGGGAGGTCGAGGATCCACCGGCCGAGCGGGTGCCGGTACTGGCGCGACAGGATCACGGCGTCGCCGTCGATCACGAGCGTGGCGACCGCGAACGGCACGCTCTCGTCGACTTCGTAGCGCGACGCGGATCCGTCGGGCAGCTGCACGTCGTGCTCGACCAGGACGACGCGTCCGCGGTGCAGGTCGCGGCGGCCGGTCGTGGTCCAGGTGCGCTCGGGTTCGGGCTGGGCGTCCGCGCTGCTCATCCCGCGAGCCTAGGCCGCGCCCGACGCGGTCGCCCCCAGCGCCCGTGACCACGCGACCTCGCGCGCCAGCTGGCCGCTCGCGCGGAACGCGACGACCTGGCGGGCGCCCGGCAGCGCGGCGGCCAGCGCGTCGCGGTCCGCCTCCGCGAAGCCGAGGCCCTGCCAGAACGGACCGGATCTCCGCGAGAACAGCCACGCGCGCTCGGCACCGGCCGCGGTCGCCTCGGCGAGCGCGTGCCGGGCGAGCGTCGAGCCGAGGCCCCCGGACCGCAGGGAGGGCGCGACCGCGACGCTGCGGATCAGCGCGTGCCGCCCGTCCGCGCTGAGCTCGAAGCCCGTGCTGCCGGTGATGCGGCCGGCCGCGTCGCGCTGGATCCAGAGCCGCACGCCCGGGTCGTCGAGCCCCGTGACGGTGAGGTCCGCCGCCGCGAGGAAGGCGTGCAGCGCCTCGACGTCCGCGGCGGAGGCGACGGGCGACAGGGCCGTCACAGCGCCTGGCCCAGCGCGATCCCGAGGCCCGCCGCCGCGATGCAGACGACGAGCATCCCGACGCCGTTCGCGACCGCCGCACCGACCCGGCCGGCCTGCGCGAGCCGCACGGTCTCGAGGCTGGCGGTGCTGAAGGTCGTGTAGCCGCCCATGAGGCCGCCGCCGAGGATGAGCAGCACCGCGTGCGGGAGGCCCGCCTGCGCGGCGGCGCCCGTGAGCAGGCCGAGCCCGAACGAGCCGGTGACGTTGATGACGGTGGTGCCCCACGGGTACGCCGCGCCGAGGCGGCCGCGGATGACGCCGTCGAGCAGCAGGCGGAGGGCGGCTCCGACGCCGCCGGCCACGCAGATCAGCGCGAACACGAACGGGCCGGTCACGACGCTGCCCCCGTCGCGCGGCCGGCGGCCGACCGGCGGTGGATCGCGGCACCCGCGGCGATCCCGGCGACGGATGCCGCGGCGCCCGCCACGAGCGTGATCCCCGCGTAGGCGAGCGCCGTGCCGAGCGCGGATCCGGTGAGCGACGACGCGTCGGTCGCGAGCGAGCTGTAGGTGGTGAAGCCGCCGAGCACGCCCGTGCCCACGAGCAGCCGGATCGCGCGGCGCCGGCCCTCGTCGGGCCCGCGGCGGGCGAGCGCCTCCAGCAGCGCGCCGAGGACGAAGGCGCCGACCACGTTGATGAGGAGGATCGTCACCGGGATGCCCCCTGCTGGCGCGGGCCAGGTGAGGGCGAGCGCCTCGCGGATCCCCGTGCCGACGGCGCCGCCGAGCGCGACGAGCCCGAGGGACGACCAGCGCAGGTGGACCGGGCGGCCCGGATCGTCGTCCACCTCGACGTCGCTGTCGAGGGGCGCGCCGTCGAAGGGCACGCCGCTGAGGGGCGCGCCGGGGTCGGGCTGCGGGTGATCGGTCATGGGGTCTCCCATCTCGGATGGCATGGCGGTGCCGTGAGACAGGGACTGTCGTCGACGAGGATGTCGAGGTTCGGGTACGGCGAGCCCCACCGCCGTGCCTCCCGCGGGAGGCCCCTCCTCACGGAGGCCGGACCATTGAACCACGGCCCGCCCTGGTCACGGCCGCGCCGCCGGCGGCGTCGCCGCATGGACGCGCACGGCATCGTCGCGTGGCTGAAGGTGGAGCACGGCCTCGGGCACGGGCACGCCGATGCGGTCGTCGCGTTCGTGAAGGCGGCGCGCTCCGTCCGAGGACGGGCCCGCCCGTCCCGCATCGCGCGCCCGTAACCTGGGCGCATGCGCACCCGCCGGACCCTCGTCGCCACCGGGGTCGCGCTCCTCGCCGCGGTCGGCGCCGCGGTCCTCGCGAGCGAGGGGATCCACCGGCTCGCCAGCACGCGCGGCCTCGGTCGCGCGCCGGGCCGTCCCGACGGCACCGTGGGCCGGGAGGTCGTCGTCGTCCTCGGCTTAGGCAACGCCAGCCCGCGCGCCAACCGGATCAACCGCTACCGGGTGCGCGCGGCCCTGCGCTCGATCGACCCGCGGGCCGCGTCGACCGCGCTCGTGCTCTGCGGCGGATCCGTGATGGGCGACGAGCCCGAGGCCCGGATCCTCGCCCGCTTCGCCCGCGACGAGCTCGGCTACGCGGGCCCGGTCGTCCTCGAGGAGGCGAGCACGAGCACGCGCGAGAACGTCGCGAACGCGATCCCGCTGATCGAGGACGCCGACACGATCCGCATCGTCTCCGACCCCGTGCACGCGGAGGAGGCGCGCGGCTACCTGCGCGCCGCGCGCCCCGACCTCGCCGACCGGCTCGCGAGCGCCGACGACTACCGCTTCGGCGAGATGACGTGGATGAAGCCGCTCGCCATCGCCGTCGCGCTGCTGCGGCGGGTGCGCTCCGCCTGAGCCCGGCCCGGCGACGCCGGCCGACGCGCAGCACGCCGCCCTACCGGATCCACCGCCCGCGCGCGCGGATCATCCCGAACCGGTCGCGTCTCCCCAGGCGGCCTCCGCTTCTCCTCGCGGCGGGTTAGCGTCAGCCGCAATGAACACGCTCCGCCCCCTCCTCGTCATGGACTACGCCTTCTCCTACCTCGGTGGGGCCCAGACGGCCGTCGTCCAGCAGGCGCTCGCGCTCGCGCGCGCGGGCCACGCGGTCACCGTCGCGGCACCCGACGCGACCTCCGTGCGCGAGCTGCACGGCACGGGCGTCGCCCTGCACGACATCGCGCCCACCTTCCCCGTCCCGCTCCTCGGCCTGCCGCTCATCCGCGCCGACGCCGCCACCCGACGCGACCTCGGCGCGCTGATGGACGAGGCCGGCACCGACCTCGTCGTCACGCACTCCGAGCACGGGCTGGCGGCGACGGCGCTCCGGCTCGGGCGCGAGCGGGGGATCCCGACCCTGCACACCGTGCACACCTTCTTCCTGCGCGGCCCGGCCTGGGGCGGGTTCCTCGCGCCCGCGGTCACTGCCGTGCACCGCGCGATGACCGGGCTGCCGGATCCGCGCGTGCGGCTGGCCCCGCGCCGCCTCGACAGCGCCCTCCGCGGCACGACCCTCGCTGCCTGCCGCGCGGCCGACCTCGTGCTCTCCCCCTCCGAGCACCAGGCCGTCGCCCTCCGGCGCGCGGGCCTGCCCGCCGTCGAGGTGATCTCCAACACGAGCTGCACCGCGCGCGGAGCGTCCGCCGAGCTCCCCGCGAGCGGCGCGCTGCGGCTCGTCTGGGCGGCCCGGTTCGCGCCCGAGAAGCGCCTCGACGTGATGCTCGAGGCGATGGCGCTGGTCGCCGAGCGGAGCGGACCGGATGCCGTGCACCTCGACCTCGCGGGCGGACGGCCGCGCGCCGCCGTCCCGCCCGGCGTCACCGCGCATGGCCGTGTGTCGACCGCCACCGTGACCGCGCTCCTCCGCGGGGCGCACGCGGCGGTGATCACGTCGCTCGGCTTCGACAACCAGCCGATGATCGCCATGGAGGCCTTCGCGGAAGGGCGCCCGGCGCTCGTCAGCGACCCCGTCCTCGCCGCGGAGTTCGGCGGGGCGGCGGTGCTGGCGGACGGCACGGACGCGGAGGGGCTGGCGACGGTGATCCTCCGGCTGGCCGCCGACCGGCGCCTCCTCGACGCGCACGCCCGCGATGCCAGGAGCCTCGCGTCCGAGGTCGCCCCCGCCGCGCACGCCCGGAGCGTCGAGGAGGCGTGCCGTCGCGTGGTAGGCGCCCGACGCGGATCGGCCTCGGCGTGAGCCGCCCGGACACGCGACCCGGGACGCCCGGCGCCGGCGGGGGCGAGAACGTGGGAACCTCATCCGTGCGCATCCTCTTCTCCGTCGTCCGCATCGCCACCGCGATCGCCGCCGTCATCGGCGTCATCGCCCAGTACCACGTGAACTACGCGTACTGGCAGGACCTCGGCATCACCGGCTTCGCCGGCAAGTCGCTCGACTTCGCCCTCTTCTTCACCGTCGACGCGAACCTGCTCGGCGCGGTCGTGCTGGTCGTCGGCGGCGTCCGGCTCGCGCGGGGCCGCGTGACGGATCCGGGGGTCGGCTGGGTCACGCTGCGGCTCGCGTCCACCGTGTACCTCGTCATCACCGGCATCGTCTGGAACCTGCTGCTCCGCGGCCAGCCCCAGCCGGAACCGCTGAAGCTCGACTGGGCCGACCAGATCGTGCACGTGGCCGTGCCCCTGATCATGCTGCTCGACTGGATACTCGCGCCCGACCGCCGACCGCTCCGCGCGGGCGCCATCGGCCGCGTCATCGCGTTCCCCCTCGCGTGGATCGCCGTCACGCTCGCCCGCGGCCCGTTCACCGGCGACGAGGTCTTCCGGACCGCCACCTACTACCCGTACGGGTTCCTGAACCCGGACTCGTCGCCCGGCGGGTACGGCACGGTCGCCGCGTACGTGGTCGGCCTCACGCTCGCGGTCTGCGCGATCACGGGCGCGCTCGTCCTCGTCTCGCGGTTCCGCGCCCCGACTGACCCGCATCGCGCCGGGGCCCCCGCCATACACTGAGCACGCGCCGACCCGATGCCCCGCCCGGCGCCGCCCGACCGCGAGGAGCCGCCATCCCGACCATGCGAGAGGTCGCCGCGCGCGCGGGGGTCTCGATCGCCACGGTCTCCTTCGTCGTCAACGGCACCAAGGCCGTCTCCGAGCCGACCCGGCGGGCCGTCACCGAGGCGATGCAAGAGCTCGGCTACCGCAACAACGTCGTGGCCCGCGCGCTCGCGAGCAAGCGCACCCGGATCGTCGCGCTGCTGTTCCCGGCCGACGTGCAGCGCCTCAGCCGCATCGCCCTCGAGATCTTCATGAGCGCGGCCACGCGCGCGTCCGAGCTCGGGTACCACCTCGTGCTCTGGCCCACGGGCACGTCGCCGGACGACGTGTCCGACCTGGTGAGCGGCCGGCTCGTCGACGGCGTCATCGTGATGGAGGTGCGCATGGACGACTCGCGCATCCGGGAGCTGGCGGCGCTCGACGTGCCGTACGTCTCCATCGGGCGCACGGCCGACACGCACGACCTGCCCTTCGTCGACATGGACTTCGAGCGCACGGTCGCCGACGGCCTCGACCACCTGCAGGGCCTCGGGCATCGGCGGTTCGGGCTCATGGTGGAGGACCTGGAGGGCGGGCCGCTGCGCGGGTACGGCCCGACGACGCGCACCGAGCGGGCGTTCCTCCGGGAGACGGCGGCCCGCGGGATCGGCGGCGCGGTCGCCCGGTGCGCACCGACGCCGGTGGGGGGACGCGCGGCGGCGGGCGAGCTGCTGGCGGCGGATCCGGGGATCACGGCGGTCATGCTCCTCAACGACCCGGCGGCGCGCGGCCTCATCTCGGGGCTCGACCACGCGGGGCGGCGCGTGCCGGAGGACGTCTCGCTCCTGTCGCTCGCGTCGTCCACCGAGATGGGCGCGCTCGTCGAGCCGGCCCTCAGCACCATGGACGCGCCCGGACCCGAGCTCGGCCGCCTCGCGGTGGAGATGCTGCTGGCGCGGCTCGACGGCACGGCGACGGAGCTGCCGCACGCGCTGCTGCCGTGCCGGCTGCACGAGGCGGCGTCGACCGGGCCGGCGCCGGCCGCCCGCTGATCCGCGGGAGACCGGGCCGGGCGGCCGACGCTCCG